>JBIIIA010000459.1:0-2901 GCA_044235195.1 Thermoflexales bacterium | reverse complement strand
CGCCGCCGGCCTCACCGTCGAACTCGATCACCTGCGGATCGACGTATGTGAACGCGTCTGCTGCGGTCACCGAACCGTCGGTGCTGATGATCGTGACGTCGACGCTCGTGCCGGCGGTGCCCGGCGGCATCACGAAGTTGATCTGGCCGTCGTTCGTGATCGTGAACGGCACCGAGACGCCGTCGACCGTCACCGAGAGTGCGCCGGTGAAGCCCGAGCCGAAGATCTGCACCGGCATCCCGCCGGCCGCCAGGCCGGTCCCCGGCCACACGCGGTCGATCGTCGTGACGCTGGTCTGGATCTCGCGCGAGATGTACACCGTGTAGAGCAGCGGCGACGTGCCGAGCGGGTTGTAGGTGGTCAGCATGACCGTGCCGGTCACCCCGGCTGCAGTCTGCACGAGGATCATCACGCCGTCCGGATAGTTGGTTCCATCCTGGTTGAGTCCTGCCGTATACACCATCGTCGGCAGGAGCGATCCATTGCCTGCGGCGAACGTCGCCGTGAAGAACGGGTGACCTTCCACCTGCTCGCCGACGACGCCCACGCCGAACATCGTCTGCGTGAACGGCACGGTGGCGGTGTAGTGCCGGACGTCGCTGGTGAGCGTGGGCGTGACCGGATAGAAGTCAACGCTCTCCATGCTGCCGACCGCCAGCGACACCAGCGGGTTCGACGGAGGATCCTCGCGCGAGATGTACACCGTGTAGAGCAGCGGCGACGTGCCGAGCGGGTTGTAGGTGGTGAGCATGACCGTGCCGGTCACCCCGGCCGAGATTTGCATCGCGGCCATCACGCCGTCCGGATAGTTGGTTCCATCCTGCTGGAGCGCCGTCGTGTACACCCACGCCGGCTGGAACGACCCATTCCCTGCGGCGAGCGTCGCCGTGAAGAACGGGTGTCCTTCCACGAATTCGCCCACTACGCCCACGCCGAGCTGAGTCACCGTGTACGGCACGGTGGCGGTGTAGTGCCGGATGTCGCTGGTGAGCGTGGGTGTGACCGGATAGAAGTCAACGCTCTCCATGCTGCCGACCGCCAGCGACACCAGCGGATTCGACGGGGGGATCTCGATGACCGCGATCGGATAGTAGCTCGACGACCACAATCCGTGGCCGACTCTGCCGTTGTCGCCGTCGCCCCAGCAGTACACATATTGGATCGTCCGCGCGCAGGCAGCGTCGTAGTAGGTCCCGATTTCGAGGACGCCGGTCAGCGGCGGCCCGCCGGCCGAGATGGTGACCGTCGTGTAGCGGCTGATGTAAGCGCCCAGCGCCTGGTCCGATCCGACGCCACCGTCGTTGTAGCCGGCGCAATAGACCATGCCCGTGCTTCGCAGCAGGCAGTTGTGATACGGGCCGGGCAAAGACTGAATCACGTCCGTCAGCGGCGCGTTGGTTCCCGTCATCTCTGTGGTTGTCGGCAGGAGAGAATCATCGTCCGTGCCGTTGCCGAAAACGTTGTAGGAGTTGTACCCCGTGCACAGATGCTGTCCGTCCGTCATGACCATGCAGGTGAAATCGTCGCCGGCCTGCACGGATGCCACTCCGGTGATAGGCGCGGTCCCGGCCGAATTCAGCATGGTGACCGGGATCGTGATCGAACTCGTCATGGTGTTGTCACCGAACTGACCGGAGTCGTTATCTCCCCAGCATTGCACTCCGCCGCTGCTGGTTCGGGCGCAAAAATGCGATCCTCCTCCCGACACTGACACAGCGTCCGTGATGCCCGTCATCGTGACGGGCAGGGAGCTGGTGATTTCGGTCGTGGTGAAGTCATTGAGATTAAAGATGCTGGCGAGGAGCCCCCAGCACAGCACTTTGCCGGACGCCACGGCGCAAGTCCGCATGTCGCCGCTGGCAGCGATGCTCGTCACTCCGGTGAGCGGGCCGCTCCCGTCCGGCGCCAGCACATCCACGGGCACGGCGCTGTCCGTGAGCGTGCTGTTGCCGAGCTGGCCGAAGTTGTTCCTGCCCATGCACTGCATCGTGCCGCCGGCGCGCCGGGTGCAGGTCGTGAGGTTGCTCTTCACGACGTCGATCGCATCGGTGACGCCCGTCATCGTCACCGGCGTATAGCGATCGGTCGTATCGCCGATGCCCAGCTGACCATAATCATTGCGTCCCCAGCACAACAGCTGACCGGTTTCGAGCACCACGCATTGATGCTCGCCCATGGCCCCCGAGCCAAGATTGGTCACCGGCGCCACCGGTGGGGTAGCCGGCACGCCTTCGGCGCGCACGATCGTCACGGTGTAGTAATTCTGGGGTCCGTATCCCGGTCCCCACGCGCTGAACACGTACGTCTTCGGATTGTCTTTCAAGCTGCACGTGGCGCTGCCAGTCGTGTTGCCGAGTCCTCCGCAGCCCATCGACCCTGGTGACGAATCCGTCGTCCATGTCACGTTGACCGTCGGCGTGTAGGGCACGCCGGTCAGCGTGTATTGGTATGTGGTGCTGATGAACGCCGGTTCCAGCGTGCCGAGGTCGAACGACAGCGATGTGTAGTAGGCGTAGCCGCCATCGGCTGATCGCTGGGGGGCGGCCGGCTTCGGCGCCTGCGTGGGCGGCTGCGACGCCTGCATGGGTGATGCGGCGCTGCCGATGTTCGGCGCTGCGCCGAGGGTGTGCACGCCCGCCGTCAGCAGCGCCGCGAGCAGCCGCGGCACCCAGCGTCTCCTGGTTTCGTATGTCTTCATTGTTGTGACCTTCTGAGATTCATGTCTTGTTAATGCATGAGCGATGCATTAAATTTCGTAATCTTCTGTCGGTCAGCTGTTCTGCGCATCCCCTGCGACGGATGATTTTTAGGGTATTTTTTCGTCGGGCGAGCTCCACCTTCGAAACGAAGGAAAGGTACCCGGCTTCTTAGAAGCCGGGTACCTTTCCTTCGTTTCGAAGG
>JBIIIA010000458.1:0-2907 GCA_044235195.1 Thermoflexales bacterium | reverse complement strand
CGGGAAGATGCGGCCGTCGCGCTCGGTTTTCAGCGGGACGCCGCGCGCTTCGAACCAGGCGACGGCGTCGGCGGGCGAGAAGCGGGTGAACGGCCCGCGCAGGGCGGCGCCGCCGCGCGGGTAGAAGCCGACGAGCGCGGCCGGATCGAAGCAGGCGTGCGTGACGTTGCAGCGCCCGCCGCCGGAGATGCGCACTTTGGCCAGCACCTGGGCGTTGCGTTCGAGGAGGTGCACGCGGGCGTGCGGCGCCGCTTCGGCGCAGGCGATCGCGCCGAAGAAGCCGGCCGCGCCGCCGCCGACGACGACGATGTCCATGCTGCTCAAGCGATCCCCAGGGTGCGTGCGACTGCGAGCGCTTCGGCGCGGTTGTGCACGCCGAGTTTGCGGTAGCAGTTCTGGATGTGTCCGCGCACGGTGTCGACGGTGACGAACATTTCCTCCGCCATTTGCTTCGGCGTGTGATCGGCGGCCAGCAGCTTCATGATGCGGCGTTCGGCGGCGGTCAGGCCGAGCCTGCGCCGGGCGGCGTCGCTGTGATTCGCTGCGTCGAGGAGGAATTGCGCGTACGGCAGCGGGCAGCGTTCGAGCAGCGGCAGCAGGTCGGGATGGTCGAGCACGAGGCGATGCATGCCGCTGCGTTCGATGAAGGGCAGCGTTTCGGTGAGCTGCGCGAGCGCTGCGTCCGCACGTTCGGTTGCCAGCAGGAGCACGGTGCGCAGCACGTCGGCGCGCAGCGTCATCCAGAAATTCCGTGCATCCGCCATGCGAGAGCGAAATTCGTGCAGTGTTGTTTCGGTCGCTTCATCGATGCGGCCGGTGTAGATGCATCCGGAAAGCACCGCGTACCAGAGCAGATCCGGCATCGAAGGCTCGAGCTCGCTCGGCGCAATGCCTATGCTTTCGAGCGTGTTGACGCACAGGTCGATGCGATGAGCCTGATAGTCGCGCAGGATGCGCAGTGTGCCGGCCATGCCGACGGCGATCGGGATTCGGCTGGTCAGCACTTCGGCCCAGGTTTGCCCGTCTCGTGAATCCGTCTGTGCGACGATCGAACTGTGTCGGTCGCACATCTGCAGACAGATTTCTGCCATAAACGCGACCAAACTCGGATGCTTGTGGCGGTTGCAGATGTCGCGCGCCTGCTGCAGCATGGCGCGCGCATCGGCGATGCGGTTCGTGTGCCAGAGCAGCTCGCCGCATGCGAAGGCGGCTTCGGTCGCCGCATGGCTGTGCGCCCAGCCGGTGACCTGCATCAGCGCCTGTGCATGCTCGAGGCTGCCGATGGCGCCGTTGCCGTCCGCCGCGCGCCATTTGACGAATCCTTGCGTCGACGCTGCTTCGGCGGCGCCGTGGGGGTAGCCGGCCCGTTCGAAAATATCGGCGGCGGTTTGCAGCGCGCGGACGCGCGCCGGACCATCGTGCGGATCGGGTGGGACGTAGGCGTCGAGCATGCACAGGTAGCCGGCGGCGATGCCGATGGGAGCGTGCGGCATGCGCCGCGCCTCGTCGGCGAGCGCCCGCGCGTGGTCCGGCTTCACTTCGACCCATGTGTAGATCGCGTCGAGCACCTGCAGCTCGGCGCGCAGTTCGTCGGTGTCGGCATTCGTCGCGGCGAGTGCGGCGCGGGCGCGTTCGATGGCCGATCGCACCGATGCCGTGAAGGCGAAGTATTCGAACCATGCGGCGTCGACAGCGAGCTGGGGATGCTGCGAAAGCGCGGTGTCCGGCAGCTGCGTCATCCAGCGGCGCATGTTGCCGATTTCATGGCGCAGCAGCGCCGGCCGCATCGCGGACGCGATGATGGCGATGCGATCCTGTCGCTGCTCCGGCTTTAGAAATGCCAGTGCGTCGTCGACGCGGCCGTTTCGGGCCAGCAGGTGAGCGGCGCGACTGCGGAGTTGAATTTCGTCGGTGAAAGTGTCACTGGAAATTCTGCGGCGCAGCAGGGATTCCTGCAGAAGCGGATGCAAACGGAACTTGATCCGATCGTCCTGCGGCATTTCCGGCGCATGGAAAGGGGTGATGAGCGCATTGAGCTGGCTGGCCGTGTGCAGCAGCCGTGCGCATTCGGCAGCGGATCGTCCTGTGGCGGCGGCGCACAAGCCCGGATCGAGCTGGGGCAGCGGACAGACGTCGGTCAGAAAATCGAGCACGGCGGGGGGCAGCGGTCGCAGGATTTCGGCGCCGACGAAGCGGTCGAGCAGGTCGTCGTGCACATGGGCGTGGAGCAGCAGCTGCAGGCCGGCGAACCAGCCGTCGGCGCGTTGTTCGAGGTGCGACCGATCGAGCGTGGTGAGCTGAGCCAGTGCATTGGACCGGGAGAAAGCCTCGAACTCGGCGTGATCGAAGCGCATCTGGCGGGCGTCGACGACGAGACAGGTCGAGCGCACGATGAGCGTCGTCAGATCGAGCGGCGGCTGCGTGCGTGAGAGCAGCAGCAGATGCAGGGACGGCGCAAGATCGATCATCTGCTGGACAAGGGCGACGGCCGGCGCGTCGAGCAGGTGGAAATCGTCGATCACGAGCACGGTCGGCCGAGCGAGATTCTGCACGCTGTGGGCGATGTCGTGCACGCATTGCTCGTCGGATTTTTCGCCGCCCGCGGCAAGGGTTCGTGTGGCAGCGAGTTCGGGCGCCAGCGGCAGCAGCGCCTCGATCAGATGGTGCAGAAAAATTTCTGGTGTGCCGTCGCCTGGCTGCAGAGAAAGCCAGCGACAGTCCGGACGCTGGTCTGCGGGCAGCTTCTCCAGTTGATTGACCCAGGCCGTGGCAAGCCACGTTTTGCCGAAGCCGGCCGGCGCCGTGACTTGGATCAGCCGCAGATGTCGCCAAGCCGCGAGCTGATCGAGCAGCCGGGGGCGCGGAATGGCGCTCGGGTGCAGGACGGGGACGAAATGTCGCATGGCT
>JBIIIA010000457.1:0-2908 GCA_044235195.1 Thermoflexales bacterium | reverse complement strand
GGGTGGTCGGCATGAACGCCAATCTGCCCGAGGACGCCGGCGTGTACGCGATGAACATCCACGATCCGGCGGCGCTGTCCGACTTCATCGCGGGAATGCTGCCGCTGGAGACGGCGGCGCGCCAGACGCTGCTCGAAGCGATCGATCCGGTCGAGCGTCTGCAGAAGCTCAACGCGCTGCTGGCGCACGAGCTGGACGTGCTCGAGCTCGAGGACAAGATTCACGAGCGCACGCAGAACGAAGTCGACAAGAGCCAGCGCGAGTATTACCTGCGCGAGCAGCTGCGCTCGATTCAGGAGGAACTCGGCGAGATCGATTCCAGCACGAACGAGATCAAGACGCTGCGTGAGCGCGCCAAGGGCAAGTCGCTGCCGGACACGGTGCGCGCGCGCGTCGATCGCGAAATCGGCCGGCTGGAGCAGATGCCGAGCATGTCGCCGGAAGTCGGCGTGGTGCGCGAATACGTCGACTGGATCCTGGACCTGCCGTGGACGGAGTCGACCGACGACCGGCTCGACGTCAAGCGCGCGGCGCAGGTGCTGGATGAACAGCACTACGGCCTGACGAAGGTGAAGGAAAGAATCCTCGAGCACATCGCCGTGCGCAAACTGACGAGCGGTTCGCGTTCGCCGATCCTGTGCTTCGCCGGGCCGCCGGGGACCGGCAAGACGTCGCTGGCGCGCAGCATCGCCGAGTCGCTCGGCCGCAAGTTCGTGCGCGTGAGCATGGGCGGCGTGCACGACGAGGCGGAGATTCGCGGCCACCGGCGCACGTACATCGGTGCGCTGCCCGGCCGCATCGTGCAGACGATGCGACGTGCCGGCAGCGTCAACCCGCTGTTCGTGCTCGACGAAATCGACAAGCTCGGCGACGACCCGCGCGGCGATCCGTCGGCGGCGCTGCTGGAGGTGCTGGACCCGGAGCAGAACGCCGAGTTCGAGGATCACTATCTCGACATGCCGTACGACTTGTCGCGCGTGATGTGGGTGACCACGGCGAATTACATCGGCGACATCCCGCCGGCGCTGCGCGATCGGCTCGAAATCATCGAATTCGGCGGCTACATCGAGGACGAAAAGCTCGAAATTGCGCGCCGCTTCCTGGTGCCGCGGCAGATCAAGGAAAACGGCCTGCAGGAGCATCCGCTGGTGTTCAGCGACGACGTGCTGCGCGCGATCATTCGCGAATACACGTACGAAGCCGGCGTGCGCAACCTCGATCGCGAGATCGCTAATATTTGCCGCAAGACTGCGCGCAAGGTGGCCGAGGAAAAGTCGTACGTGCGGCGCCTGTCGCCGTCCATGCTGCACAAATACCTCGGGCCGCCGGAATTCGACTCGGCGCGCATGGAGGCGACCGACCAGGTCGGCCTGGCCAACGGCGTGAGCTGGAGCGAAGGCGGCGGCGACCTGCTGCCGATCGAAGTGACGCTCATGGAGGGCGACGGCTCGCTGACGCTGACCGGCTCGCTCGGCGAGGTGATGCAGGAGAGCGCCAAGGCGGCGCTGAGCTATGCGCGCTCGCGGGCGGCGGTGCTGGGCATCGTCAAGCGCACGTTCGAAAAGAACGACATTCACATCCACGTCGCCGAGGGCGCGATTCCGAAGGACGGCCCGTCCGCCGGCATCACGATGGCGACGGCGCTGATTTCGGCTCTCACGCGCGTGGCGGTGCGGCGCGACGTGTCGATGACCGGCGAAATCACCCTGCGCGGCCGCGTGCTGCCGATCGGCGGCCTGAAGGAAAAGCTGCTGGCAGCGCATCGCGCCGGGCTGCGCACGATGATCATTCCGAAGAAGAACGCCAAGGACCTCGAGGAAGTGCCGCGCAAGGTCCTCAAGGAAATGCACATCGTGCAGGTCGAGGAAATGGACGACGTCCTGCAGACGGCGCTCGTGCGCATGCCGACGCCGGTGAAGCGCGCCCCGGCCGTGCGCCGGCCGCGCTCGAAGCCGGCCGTGCGTCGCCCGACGCCGGCGCGGCCGCGCGCCTGACAATCGTCACGATTCTTCACGACTTCTCCATCACTCGTCACTATTCTGGCTCCCATCCAAGGGGTACAGATATGACGAGAATCATGTTCGGCAGCCAGCGCGTCGCGCGCGGCGCACAGACGACGACGGGGACGAAAGTGGTCGGGTTCACGATGATGACGCTGACTGTAGCCGGGCTGACGCTGCTGGCGCAGCCGGGCCGTGTCGCGGCCGGCAATGGACGGCCGGAGGCGGGCAGGTCCGTGTACGCGCCGGCCGTGTCATCGGCTTCCGCTGCCGCGACGGAGGCGGCGCGCGGCGTCGGCAGCAACGGTCACCTGCCGATCGGCGCACCGGGCGACGCCGCCGGGGCCGATACGTTCTTCGCGGCGCAGAAGTCGTTCGATCAGGTCGAAGTCGCCGCCGACGGGCTGGGGCCGGTCTACAACGCGCAGTCGTGCCGTGAGTGTCACCAGTCGCCGATGTCGGGCGGATCCAGCCAGGTGACCGTGCTGCGCGCCGGCACCGGCGGCCGCCGCGGATTTCAGCCGCATGCCGGCGGTTCGCTGATTCAGGACCGCGCGATCGATCCGTCGCTGCAGGAGACGGTCGAAGGCCGGCGCGACACGGTGACGGCGCTGCGCATTTCGCTGAGCATCCTCGGCGACGGCTACATCGAAGCGGTGCCGGACCGCACGTTCTACGACATCGCGGCCGCGCAGCCGGAGGGGCAGCGCGGAGAAGTCGTGCTCGTCGACGTGCTCGAGGTACCTGGCGTGCAGCGCGTCGGCCGCTTCGGCTGGAAGAGCCAGCACGCCAGCCTGTTGTCGTTCGCCGCGGACGCGTATCTGAATGAAATGGGCATCACCAGCCCGTTGTTCCCCGAGGAGAACACCTCCAACGGGCGCTCGGTCGACGCGTTCGACGCCGTCGCC
>JBIIIA010000106.1:0-9667 GCA_044235195.1 Thermoflexales bacterium | reverse complement strand
CCAGGTAGCCGACCGACATCGTTGCGAAAAGATAACCGAGTTCGGCGATGCCGGCGCCGGTGCGCTCCGAGAGCGTCTGCAGCGCCGGGCCGAGGATGGCCACGTTGATGCCGAGGGTGATAAAGACAAAGTAACCGAGCAATTCCAGACGTTTCATAGATTTCCTGCCAGCATGCGCTGCGCGAGCGCCCGCGCGGCGGCGACATCAACGATCTCGCCGGCCATCTGTGCTTCTCGCACGGCATCCAGCACGCGCCCGAACTGCGGCCCGGGGCGCACGCCGAGCTTCACCAGATCGGCGCCGGTGAGCAGCGGCTCCGGCTGCAGATCGACATGGTAGCGCATGAAGTACGCCGTGACGAGCGCCGCGGCGACGTCGGCGCTGCGCTCGCATCCGTCAGGCACGCCGCCTTTGCCCATGCAGTCGCAGATCGCCAGCAGCGCCAGCTCCGGCAGGCAATCCCCGGCGCGCTCGGCCAGCCGATGCAGTGCGCGCGCAGTGAAGGCCTGCGCTTCGCGCGCCATCTGATTCGGGCGCATGTGCAGCGCCACGATGCGCTTGAGCGCATCGGCGACCGCCGAGCTCAGCCGCAGCGCGCCGGCGCGCGCCACGGCCAGCTTCGCCCCGACGTTTTCATGGTCGAAGAATCGGATGCGCCCGTCGGCGTCGACGGTGCGCGTGTGCGCCTTGCCGACGTCGTGCATCAGAACGGCCAGGCGAAAAAGCGCCAGCCGACGACGGCCTTCGACGAACGGCGGCGCGAAATGCGCGGCCAGCGACGCCCGCAGCGCCGGATCGAGGCGCTCCTCGAGAGCCGCGCGCGCCGCCGGCTCCGCGCGCAGCGCCGCCAGCGTATGCGCGGCGACGTCGAGCACGTGCGGCGGCGACTGCGTCACGCCGACGAGCGCCCCCAGCTCCGGCACGATGCGCATGAGCAGGCCGGCGCGCTGCAGATCGTCGACCGCTGCGGGCGCCGCATCGAGGGCCAGCAGATCCAGCAGGGCGTCGCGAATGCGCTCGGCGCTCGGCCGGTCGAGCGCGGCTGCGCTGTCCCGAATCGACGACCACGTCTGCGCCTCGATCGACAGGCCGAACTGATGCGCCAGCCGCACCCCGCGAATGCCGCGCACAGGGTCGTCGCGCAGCGAATGCGGGCCGACGCAGCGCAGTACGCGCGCCGTCAGGTCGGCCCGCCCGTCGAGCGGGTCGATGAATGTGCCGTCGAGGATGTCGCAGGCGATGGCGTTCACCGTGAAATCGCGATCGTGCAGATCGGCGGACCATGAGTCTCCGCGTCGGCGGACGAAGTCGAGCACCTGCGGCAACGCGTCGTCGACGGCGGGCAGGATGACGCGTGCCACGCCGCGTTCGGCGTCCATCACGTAGAACGCGCCGCCCAGCAGATCAGCGCAGGCGCGGGCGACGCGCACGGCATCGCCGTGCACGGCGAAATCCAAGTCGCTGGGAACCAGTTCCAGCAGCGCGTCGCGCACCGCGCCGCCGACGAGCACGATGGACGCGCCACGATCGCGTGCGCAGTGAATAGCCGCCGCGACAGGGCGGCTGGCAAGTAGTTTTTCAATTGACATCGTTCGTTTTCAGTGCTTGCTCCCGCAATTCTTTCCGAGCGCACTCGTGCACGGCGTCAGTGCGCCATCGCATATCCCAATGATTCGGCGATCCGACGGCCTTCCTCACCGGCCGTCCACACGAGGAAGTCGCGCAGCGGACCGGTCGGCTTCGCAGAAGCGACCCAGTGCAGATTGCGGCTGAGCGGATACGTGCCGTCCGCGAGAGACGCCGACGTCAGCGCGTGGCCATCGAGCGCGAGTGCGCGCACCTTCGGCTGGCGTTCACGGTCGAAGCGGCCGCTGGCGACGTACGCGATCGCCTCCGGATGCAGCGCCACGTAATTCAGCACAGTTTCCGGCGTCGGCATGACGACGGCGCCGTTTTTGCATTCGATTCCCCCCATCACCTGTCTGTCGAAAATGAGGCGCGTGCCCTCCCCGTCCTCCCGCACGACCACCTGAACGGGACCGCGTCCGGCGGCGACCACCGCAGACCAGTCGTGGCGATACCCTGCGAAGATTTCGCGCACCTCGACCAGGGACAGCGACTCGACGGGATTGGCGGCATTGACGACCACGGCGATGCCGTCGATCGCCAGATCGGACACCCACAGCGACGCATCCCCTGGAATCTGCGCCACGGCCGCGAGATCGACCCGGCGATCGGTGACGAGTCGATCGACGACAGCGATATTGCCGGATTCGATGGAGAAGAACCACTCCGGGTGAGTACGCTGCCAACGCTGCATCAGAGTGCGCACCAGGGGCGCAAGTGCGCTGTCCGCGACGATGCGCACATACACTGCCTCATCGAAATTCGGCGCGGGCACAGCCGCCTGCGGCTCGCGGCGGCTGCAGGCGGCCCCCAGCAGCAACAGCGGAGCTCCCAGCAAAAGCCGACGCCATGGATCGACGAGTGGTCTTGTCACGCACGATGGATTGTATTAGGTGTCTTCCCGAGCGTCCGAAAGTAATTACGGCTGCCCTACGCAGCACGCCGTAGGGCAGCCGTCGGCGTTGCGTAGAGTTTCTCATTCGGATTCGCGATACAGTAGTTCTCGAGAGTCAGGGTGGGACCTCCTCTTCTCCTCCTTTTGGCAGGGAACCAGCGCTCGGCGTCGCTGGTTCTCTCGTTTTTCCGCACGTGACATTGCGAATGCAGCGCGAGTCTCCGGGCGGAAAACGCACTCGGGCGGCTTGCGCCGCCCGAGGTCGGAATTCCGGTGAAAATCCGGAGTTACTTGATCGAGAGCGTGCCGCGCATCGTCACGCTGTGACCGGGGAACGTGCAGACGTAGGTGTACGAGCCGGCGGCCGGCGCATCGAAGGCTACTTCGGCGGATTCACCGGCGCCCACGAGCTTGGTGTGCGCGATGACGCGCTTGTCGCCGGCCTTGATGTAGTCGGCGGCTTCACCGGCGGCGATGCCGTCGGCGGCGACTGCGTCGGCGTCGGCGGTCTTCACCACGACCACGTTGTGCTTGTTGCCGCTGGCGGCCGAAGCGTTGTTCTTGAACTTGATCGTGATCTTGGCGCCGGCGGCGGCGCTAAGCTCGGTCTTGTCGTAGGCCAGCTCATCGCCCTTGGAGCCGAGCTCGAGCGTCACCGGCGCAGCCGCCGGAGCGGGAGCCGGGGTGCTCGAACCGCCGCACGCCGTGAGAAGCGCGCCACCGGCCAGGGTGCCGGCAGCCAGGCCGAAAGTCTTGAGGAATCCACGTCGCGAAAGGTGACTCGCCATCTCAGTTTCACTCCTTGAATGTGTAACGTCACAAACGATCATGCGGCCGGACGATCCGGCACACACGAGACAGGAGTATAGCACCCGTCATAATTTTTACGATATAGCAATTTATCCAGCTTGGACTAAAATCACTTACTTTTAGGATGGCAGGTACGATCACGGCGCTCAAAGCACAGCGTACGGCGAGGGAGCGCGTCAATGTTTACATCGACGGCGAATTCGCATTCGGGCTGGCACTGATCCATGCCGTATGGCTGAAGATCGGGCAGGCGTTGAACGACGAGGAGATTGAGGCACTGCGGGCAGCGGACACGCTGGAGCAGGCGCAGCAACGTGCCGTCAATCTGATTGCATATCGGCCGCGCAGTGTGCACGAGGTGCGGCAGAGGCTGGAGAAGGCGAGCGTCGACGAAGAAACCATCGAGCGAGTCGTCGGGCAGCTGCGTGAAGCGGGCATGCTGGACGACGAGTCGTTCAGCAAAGCGTGGGTGGAGAGCCGGCTGCGCGCCGCTCCTCGCGGGCGCCGCATGATCGCATGGGAACTGCGACGCAAAGGCGTAGCCGAAGAGGACATCGAGGCTGCGCTGGAAAGCGTCGATGAGGAAGCGACGGCGCTGCATGCAGCGAAGCGTCGCTGGCCTCGGCTCAAGTCTCTGCCGCCGCGTGAACGCAAGCGCAAGCTGTTCGAATTTCTGTCGCGCAACGGATTCGAATATTCCGCGATGGAAGAAGCGCTACGACGAATCGAATCGGCGGATGAATCGGTGGAAGCGCCGTAATACGTCGAGCTGATCAGGAAATTGAAATTACATGGGTCCAGAGATCATCACTATCATCACAGCGGTGCTGGCTGCAGCGATTGCCGGAGCGGCAGGTTATTTTATCGGCCGCAAACAGGCCACGGATGACGGGTCGAAGCTGAAAGCCGAAGCGCAGCGGGCAGCGCAAAAGACGCTGGACGAAGCACAGGCGGAAGCGCGACAGAAGATCATCAACGCAAAAGAAGAAGCCACGCAGATTCGCGACGCAGCCGACAAGGACATGAAGGAGCGGCGCGCCGAAGTGCAGCGGGAAGAGGATCGCCTCAAGAACGCGCGGCGCGAGATCGAAGCGCAGCGCGTGCGTGTGGAGCAGCGGGAGCGCGCCGCCGAAAAGCGGCAGTCCACGCTGGACAAGCGCGAGGGCGATCTCGACAAGCTGCAGAAGGAGAAGCTCGCCGCGCTGGAGGAGAAGCTGGCGCACGTCGCCGGGATGAGCCGGGACGACGCGCGCGCCGAGCTGCTGAACGCGGTGCGAGAGGAATCACGCAACGAGATGGCGCGGGCGATCCGCGAAGTCGAGGCGCAGACGCGCGAGAACGCGGAACAGCGGGCGCGCAAGATCGTCATCGAGACGATGCAGCGCGTGGCGACGGACACGGTGGCCGAGCGCGCGGTCACGGTGGTGGAACTGCCGAGCGAAGAAGCGAAGGGACGCATCATCGGGCGCAACGGGCGCAACGTGCAGGCGTTCGAGCAAGTCGCCGGCGTCGATGTGATCGTCGACGACACGCCGGAAGCGGTGACGATTTCGTGCTTCGATCCGGTGCGTCGCGAGATCGCACGGCGGGCGCTGGAGACGCTGGTGCGCGACGGGCGCATTCACCCCTCGCGCATCGAGTCGTCGCTGGAGACGGCGCGGCGCGAAGTCGAGCGCATCATGGCCGACGAAGGCGATCGCGCCTGCGTGGAAGCGGGCGTGCCCGGCCTGCCCTCCGAGATCATCCGGACGCTCGGCCGCCTGAAGTACCGCACGAGCTACGGACAGAACCAGCTCTTCCATTCCGTGGAAAGCGCGCGCATCGCCGGCCTGCTGGCGAGTGAGTTCAAGGCCGACGTCAAGATCTGCAAGATGGGCGGGCTGCTGCACGACATCGGCAAGGCGCTCGACCGTGAAAACGAGGGCACACACGTGCAGCTCGGCGTAGACCTGCTCAAGCGCTTCAACGTCAATCCGCGCGTCGTTCACTGCGTGGAGTCGCATCATCACGACGTGCCGCAGGAGACGATCGAGGCGGTCATCGTCGAGATCGCCGACGCCATCAGCGGCAGCCGGCCGGGCGCGCGGCGCGAGACGCTCGAGACGTACGTCAAGCGCGTGCGCCAGCTCGAAGACACGGCCAAGGGTTTCCGCGGCGTGGCGGAGTGCTACGCCGTGCAGGCCGGCCGCGAGCTGCGCGTCGTGGTGCGCCCCGAGCAAATCGACGACCTGGCGTGCCTCGAACTCAGCCGCAGCATCGCCAAGCGCATCGAAGAATCGATGGAGTACCCCGGCCAGATCAAGATCACCGTCGTCCGCGAAACCCGCGCCGTCGAATACGCCAAGTAGCGGCGACCGGGTCGGTCGCCGTCCCCCGCGGCCCGTAGCGGCGACCCGGTGGGTCGCCGTCCGCGTCGGTCGCCGGGTCGGTCGCCGTCCCCCGCGGCCCGTAGCGGCGACCCGGTGGGTCGCCGTTGACCGCGTCGGTCGCCGGGTCGGTCGCCGTCATGGCGCCAGCGTCATCGTCGGCGCCGGCGCCGGATCGAGGACGAAGCGTGCGATCGCCCCGCCCGCGCGTTCGAAGTATTCGACGCGCAGATCGTGGCGGCCGGCGTCGAGCCAGATCACACGATCGACGGTGCGCACGGCCCCTTCACGCCACTGATCGATCACCAGCGTGCCGTCGATGAACACGCGCATGCCGTCGTCGACGGTGGCGGTGAAGCGATGCCAGCCGGCCGTCGGGAAGTAGCGCGCGCGAGTCCAGCGCACGGCGAAATCATCGGCGGGCAGCCACGGCGCCGGTGCGCCGGCGCCCCAGTCGAAATTCACGAGGGAGTCGTTGCGCACCAGCAGCGGCGTTCCCGTGAAATCGATGCCGGTGTAATATTCGGCGCGCCAGTCCGGGAACGCGCGATCGATGCGCTCGTACGACAATTGCACGAGCGCACCGCCGCCACGATCGAAGTATTCGACGCGCACGTCGGCTGAACCGGACAAGCGCACGTCTGCAGACACCGTGCGCGGCGGCCCTTCACGCCATTCGTCGAGGAGCAAACGGCCATCGAGATACACGCGCACGCCGTCGTCGACGCGCACGCGGAAGCGATACGACCCCGGAGCGAAGCGCACCCGGCGCGACCAGCGCGCGGAGAACTCATCGGCCGGCAAACCCTGAGCCACAGGTCCCTGCCCCCAGTCGAAATCGACGGCGCGATCGCTGCGGACGAGCGCGGGCGAGCCGGCCAGCGCGGCGTTGCCGAAGTATTCGCCGCGCCAGAGCGCAGGAGACGCCGGCGTCGGTGTAGTGACGGATCCGGGGTTGGTCGGAGTGAAATCGACGCGCACGGCGGCGCCGCCGGCGCGTTCGAAATATTCGATGCGCACCGGGACGTCGCCGGCGAGAAAGAGCGCCGGGGACTCGACGACGCGCAGCGGCCCCTCGCGCCAGTCGTCGAGCACTAGACGATCGCCGATATAAACGCGCACGCCGTCGTCGAAGCGGGCCGAGACACGATAGTAGCCGGCGACGAAATGCAGGCGCCGCGTCCAGCGCCCGGAAAATTCGTCACGAGGGATGCGCGGATCGGGTGAACCGGCGCCGAAGTCGTAGTCGATGCCGCTGCGCGCGTGGCCGTCTTCCTCGCGCACGACGAGCGGAGCGCCGGTGAGCGCCGCGTTGCCGAAGTATTCGACGTGCCAGGCATCGGGCGCGGGGGTCGGGACATCGATGCGCGTCATCGAAAACGACACCGCGGCCACGTCGGCGTTTTCATAGTATTCGACGCGCAGCAGGTGCGCGCCGCCGAGAGCGACGTCGACGTCGGCGGTGCGCGCCGGGCCGTCGCGCCAGTCGTCGAGCACCAGGCGATCATCGATATACACGCGCACGCCGTCGTCGGCGCGCACGGCGATGCGATATACGCCGCGCGCCAGTTCGACCGGCCGCGTCCAACGCACGGAGAAGCCGTCGGCGGGCAAGCCAGCGACAGGGGCAGCGCGGCCCCAGTCGAAATCGATGACGGCGACCGCCCGCAGCTGAGCAGGAGCGCCGGAGAGATCACGATTCGTGAAATACTCGCCGAGCCAGTACGGCGAGTCGTATGCCTGCACCGGATGCAGGAGAGCGAAGAAGAGACCGACGACGAAGGCAGATCGCACGGCCAGCCGAAACATGAGCACACCTCCATCCCGCAACGCTCCGAATCAGCGCCGAAGCATCGAGATGAGCCCATCGTACGTCGGATGGATGAGCGAGAAGACTTTATCGAATCGGATCGTGGACGGTCACGAGTTTCGTGCCATCCGGGAAGGTCGCTTCCACCTGCACTTCGTGAATCATTTCGGCGATGCCGTCCATCACATCGGCGCGAGACAGAATCGCAGCGCCGGCGACCATGATCTCCGCCACCGTGCGGCCATCGCGCGCCATTTCCATGAGCTCGGACGTGATCAAGGCGATCGATTCAGGATAGTTGAGCTTCAGCCCACGCGCCCGGCGCTTGCGCGCCAGTTCGCCGGCCAGGTGAATGAGCAGCTTCTCTTGTTCTCTCTGGGTCAGATGCATGATTTCCTCATTCGGGCAATGCCCGGTTCACTAATAAATTTTTCGCGGCGCAGCCGACGAACGATCGTACAAAGCTTGTCTGGCGATGCTCCAGAAGTCCCAAAGATCTTTCTGCAGCGCGCGCGCGGTATGCGCCAATCCGCGCACGACGACGCCGTGCGCCGCCAGCGCGCTCACGCCCCACGACACTTCACCGATGCGAGTGCACCGCTGCGCGTGATCCGCCAGAATTTCTTCGAGCACGTCGACGTCGGCGCCCACTCGACATGCGTAAAAGGAAGCGTAGTATCCGAAGCCGCCCATGCGAGCCGGCGCATGCAGCGCGTATTCCTGCGGACTCCAGCGCATCCTTTCGCGCGCGATCGGCATGCCGTCGACGTCGATGCGCATCTCCATTTCCAGCGCATCGTAGGCGAAGCGCTCGCCCATCGCTTCGCGTCCGGGCGCGACGATTTCCCACCACAGCACGCCGGCATCGCGTGTGAGATCGACGTGCGTGGACTGCAGCACATCGGCGTGACGAAAGGGGATGATCTGATCCGGGAGATATTCGAGCAGCGCATCGGACGACACGACGGCGTGAGTGCGCATCACGGCACGGCCGGCGGGGCGGCGGCGGTACAAGCGCGTGGCGCCCGTGGTCGTGAGTCGCGCACGCGCATGCGGGTGAACATGAACGGACAACACGAGTTCGTCCCCGGCCAGAACACCGCCCGACACATTGTGCAGATGCACCAGCGCCGCGCCGTCGTCCTGCGGGAACGCGCGCACCACCTTGAGCGGCGGCGTCTGTGCGCGCACGGTCATGTGCGTGCGGCATGGTGCAGGAGCGCTGCATGCATCGAACTCGAGTTCGAGCCGGCCGTGCGTCGTAGAAGCCGTCATGATTCAACTGATGAACAGTCGCACGTCCATGCGTGCGTGCTGCATGGAGCCGATGTCGAGCATCGGCGTGCTGCAGGAAGGCGGCGCGTCGAGCGAACCGGCATCGACCGCCGATGCGATCACCGGCTTCAGCTGCCACGCCAGCGCCTGCGCCGCCTGCTGGCCGAACGGCAGCAGACGCTGCGCGCACGACAGCATGCCGGTCACGAATTGCTGCGCGTATGCCAATGCGGCGTCGACATCGTGCAAGCCCAGCACGCCGGCGGCGTAGCCGAATGCGATGCAGTACTGCGACTCACCGAGGGGAACCGGCATGCCCGTGAGATTCGAAAGAAGAAGCAGCAGGCGCCGCCCCATCGTCAGGCCGGCACGGCGCGTCTCACGTGCAGTGCGGTACGCGCCGAGCTCGGCGTTCAACAGCGCCCACTCCCGCTCCGTGACACCGCGCACTCCACAGCGGTGGCCGGCGCGCACGAACCAGGCATCGAGCGCACACGTCTCTTCGATGCAGGACCGCAGAAATTCCGGGAGGTTGTCCACATCGAGCGAGCCGTTTGCGACGAGCATTTCCATGCCGAACGAATGCGCGGCTGCGCCGACCGGCAGGGCGCTGTCGGCCAGGTGCAGCAGGTGGAGCAGGCGCAGAGAATCGTGCATCAGGCCATGCGCTCCGACGAAGCGTACGTCGTGCGCATGCGCTCTTGCAGCCAGTCGATGACCACATCGAGGCCGACGTCTTTTTTGAGATCGGTGAAGACGAACGGCAGCGCCGCGCGCGCGCGCTGCACGTCGCGCTCCATGGACTCCAGCGATGCGCCGACGTACGGAGCGAGGTCGATTTTGTTGACGACCAGAAGATCCGAGCGCGTGATGCCCGGGCCGCC
>JBIIIA010000105.1:0-9670 GCA_044235195.1 Thermoflexales bacterium | reverse complement strand
TGCGGTGCGCTCGGCGCTGGCCAGCAGCGTGAAAATTCCTGCTGCATTCCGCGCCGTCGGCGCGGTCACGTCGCGCTCGCAGGTGGTGATGTACGCGCGCAGGCCGTCCGCTTCGTTCAGTGGCGCATTCATCTGTTGCAGCTTTCCCATGACGGATGATTGTACGGATGCGGGATGGGGTGGTCCGTGGGGGGGCATCCGTGGTTGGGGTGAATCTTTCAGCCGGCAGAGAGATCCCTCCGCTTTGCCGAGTACGCCGGTGGCTACGTACGCATGAGCCGGCAAAGCGTTCGGGATGACGGCTGCGGGAGGCCGTCATCCCGAACGTCTTGCCCCGCCTACACGCATTTCGCCACAACCGAATTAGGGCAAGACGGAGGGATCTCTCTTCGTGTTGCATCGTCGACAATCCGAGATTGCCCCAAACGGCGGATGCACCCTCCGGCGGCCCGACGACGGGCACCCTCTGCGGTTCGTTCTTTGTCCGTATGATGCAGGTGCTATGTCGATTCCCTCGCGAATGCCGTCGATCGGGCCGGACGCCCGAACCAGGAAAACAAAATCGTTGCTGCTTCGGACGGCTGCGTCCGTCGTCTCGCTGCTGCTGCTCGTCGGATGCGTGGAGGTGCGGGTGAATGAGTCGCCGGCAGCCGAGGCGTCGGGCGACGGGCCGGCCGACGCGGCCCCGGCGGTCGTCGCCGAGCCGACGAAGACGCCGCGCCGGCGCGCGACGAGGACGCCGGCATCCGAGGCCCGGCCGACGAAGACGCCGCGCACGCGCGCGACGAAGACGCCGCAGGCGGACGGAGCCGACATCGAGGCGGACAACGGTTTCCGTCCGAAGGGGGACGGCCTGCCGTTCGAGAATTACGGCAATTTCGACGGCGTCGTCAACCTCACGCCGGTCGAGGTGCATCGGCTGTTCGGCGACGTCGCCTGTGCGCGTTTCAAGAACGGCGCGTGCGTGCTCACGCCGGCCGGCCGCAAGTGGATGCGCGAGATGAACAAGATCATGGACGGCGGCCATTGCCAGGGGTTCGCCATGCTGTCCACGCTGATGTACCTCGACGTCATTCAGCCGCAGCCGTTCGGCGCGTCGCGCGTCGATCGTCTGGAGCTGGAGGGCAACGAGCTGCTGCAGCGCGAAATTGCGTACTGGTTCGTGTCGCAGTTCACCACGCCGGGCGCCGAATCGGAGCGCAAGGACCTGACGCCGTCGCAGGTGGTCGATGAGCTGGCGCTCCAGTTTCAGCGCCGCGCGGACGGCGATGTGAACTACGAGGAGTACGTCATCGGCGTGTATCAGCCGGGCTATGAGCAGGGCCACGCATTGACGCCGTTCGCCGTCGACGAAAAGGACGACGGCACCGCGGAAATTCTCGTCTACGACAACAACTATCCGAACGAGACGCGCGCCATCCTCGTCGATCGCCGCAAGAACCGCTGGCAGTATCAGGCGTCGATCAATCCCGACGAGGAAGAGAGCTTGTACAAAGGGACGGCGCGCACGAAAACGCTGACGCTGTCGCCGGTATCGGCGCTGCGCACGGAGCAGGCGTGCCCGTTCTGTGAAGAGGACGGCGGCGGGCGCGGCGCGGCGAAGCTGGGTGCACCGGTGGTCGAGTACAACGAAATCGTCACGGACGGCGACATCGATCTGATGCTCACCGACGCCGCCGGCCGCCGGCTGGGGATCGTCGGCGACGAGGCGTTCGAGGAAATACCGGGCGCAGTGCTCATCCCGGTGCGCAGCGGGCTGTGGTCGGACGCTCACGCGCCGATCTACCGCATCCCACGCGGCGTGGCGTTCACCGCCACGGTCGGCGCCGGCTCGCTGGCCGAGGGCGAACTGGCCAGCTTCACCGTCATCGGCCCGGGCTATGCGCTGGCGGTCGACGGCGTCGAGCTCGTTCAGAAGCAGGTGGACACGATCGCGTTCTCGGCCGACGCGCGCAGCATCTCGTATCGCACCGACACCGACATGACGCCGCTGCTGACCGTCGGCATCGAGACCGACGCAGCCGACTACGAATTCGAGGTGCTGGCCGAGGGCGACGCCGAAGGGCAGGAGGTATCGCTGCGCATCGACCCGGCGGCGGCGGCGCTGGCGATCACCACGCGCGGCCGTGATGAAACGTCGACCTA
Organism: Thermoflexales bacterium; assembly: GCA_044235195.1. Classification (GTDB taxonomy): domain Bacteria; phylum Chloroflexota; class Anaerolineae; order J036; family Brachytrichaceae; genus CANJQH01. Next base: position 7,525 of record JBIIIA010000105.1, on the reverse strand, counting down.
CGATCTGCTGCTGACCCGCTACGGCGACGACGAGGACGACGAGGAGACGTTCGAGGCAACCGGCATCGAGCTGGCGGCCGGCGGCACCGACTACGTGCGCTACGGCGAATGGCGCGGCCAGGGCGAACCGCTGCGCATCGAATTCGACCTCGACGACGACGGCACGATGGACGAGTCGATCGACGTGAACGACGCATCCTGATCACGCAGCGCAGTGCGTGGCGTATATTGCATGGATGACATCTCGCACGAAATATCTCCGAAAATCACCCAAAGTGTTGCCAGTCGCCTCTCTGTTCTTGGTGGCATCATTACTGCTGACTGCCTGTGGCGCCGCCGAAGCGCCGCAGGCGCCGGCGGCTGCTGAACAGCCGGCGGCTGCTGCTCCCGTCGAGGGTGATGCCGCCGCCCCCGCTGCGGGTGCTGCTGCTCCGGCCGCCGGAGGCCTGCTGGCCGCCGACAACGGCTTTCGCCCCGAGGTGCACGGCTTCCCCTTCCCGAACTACGGCGCAGATCCGAGCATCACCAACCTCACACCTGCCGACCTGCGCCGCCTTTTCGGTGATGTCGTCTGTGCCCGCATCGATGGGGACACCTGCGTGCTGACGCCGCCCGGCGAGCAGTGGATGCAGATGGCCAACAAGGCGATGAACGGTGGTCATTGCGAGGGCTTCGCCATCGCCAGCACGCTCATGTACAACGGCAAGCTCAACGCGAGCAGCTTCGGCGGCGAAAAGGGCGCATCGCTCACGATCGCCGGCAACGAAGCGCTGCAGCGTGAGATCGCGCTGTGGTTCATCACCCAGGGCACGCCGCCCAGCGGCGGCACCGAGCGCAAGGACATGACGCCGTCGCAGGTCGTCGATGAACTCATCGCGCAGTTCGCCAGGGGCGCCGATCAGGAATACTACGTGCTCGGCATCTACCAGCCCGGCTACAAGGGCGGCCATGCCGTGACGCCGTACGCCATCCGCGAAGAGGCCGATGGCACCACGTCGATTCTGGTGTACGACAACAACTATCCCCTCGTCGAGCGCGTCATCAAGGTCGACCGCAAGGCGGAGACGTGGCAGTATCAGGCGTCGACCAATCCTTCCGAGGCGGCCAGCCTGTATCAGGGCGATGCCGGCTCCGGCACGCTGACGCTGGCGCCGATCTCGATTCGTCTCGAACCGCAGATCTGCCCGTTTTGCGATCAGCCGGCGCAGGCGACGACCGGCAGCAGCCGCCTCGCCGCTCCTGCCCCCGAATACAACGAACTCTGGCAGTACGGCGATGTCAATGTGTTGATCACCGACGGCGAGGGCCGCCGCCTCGGCTTCGTCGACGGCAAGCTGGTTTCCGAAATCCCCGGCGCCATGCTCGCGCCGATCAAGGGTGGACTGTGGGACGACGACACCGCTCCGGTGTGGCGCATTCCGACCGGCATCTCCTTCACCGTCGCGCTGAACGGCCAGGGCCTCGATGGGGAAGAGATGACCGACCTGGCGCTCGTCGGCCCGGGCTACACCCTCGCGGTCGAAGGCATCATGTTCAACGAGGGGCAGGAGGACAGCATCGTGTTTTCGCCCGATGGCCGGCGCCTGATCTACAAGACCAACGCCGCCGACACCCCGCTGCTCACCGTCGGCGTGGAAAATGACGCGGCCGACTACGAGTTCGAAGTTTCGGTCATCGGCGATCAGGATGGTCAGGAGGTGGAGCTGATTCTCGATCCGGAGAAGAGTTCGCTCGCCATCACCACGGCCGGCCGCGATGAATCGGCCACGTACGACCTCGTCATGACGCGCTACGGTGAGGACGACGAGCAGACGTTCGAAGCTACCGAAATGGTGCTGGCGGCCGGAGCCACCGATTACGTGCGCTACGGTGAATGGACCGGCCAGGGGTCGTCGCTCAAGGTCGAATTCGACCTCGACGACGACGGCACGATCGACGAGACCGTCGAAGTGAACGACGCGAAGTAAGACGCAAGAAAGCTGGGTTGCACGTTCGTCCGACATGACTATTCTTGTGTCATGTCATCCACAGCTGTGCAGCTTCACGCCGACGCCGCCGAGGTCATGCCCGGCGGCGTCAGCGCCACCGCTCGTCGCAACGCCGCCCTCGGGCATCCCTTCTATATTGCGCGCGGCGAAGGCGCGCGCGTCTACGATCTCGACGGCCGCGAGTACGTCGACCTGTGCTGCTCGCACGGCGCGTCGCTGCTCGGCCACGGGCACCCGGCCATTCGCGCCGCGGTGCAGCGCGCGCTCGAACTCGGCGCGGTGTGCGCCGCCGAGACGCCGCATCAGGTGGCGCTGGCGCGTCGCCTGCGCGACGTGTCCCCCTGCGCCGAGATGGCGCGCTTCAGCAGCAGCGGCACCGAGACGATGATGCACGCGCTGCGCCTCGCTCGCACCGCCGCCGGGCGCGACAAGTTCATCAAGTTCGAGGGCCACTTCCACGGCTACTCCGATTTTCTGAACTTCAGCTGGGCCCCGCCGATCACTGCCGACCCGGCCACGCCGCATCCGGAATCGGCCGGCATTCCGCGCGATGCGGCGCAGCACGTCATCGTCGTTCCGTTTAATGATCCCGCCGCGCTGCGCGCCGCGTTCGCCGCGCACGGCGCCGAAGTGGCGGCGCTGATCATGGAGCCCGTCAACTACGACAGCGGCTGCATCCTGCCGGAGCCGGGCTTTCTGCAGCTCTGCCGCGAGCTGTGCGACGCGCACGGCGCGCTGCTGTTCTTCGACGAAGTGCTCACCGCGTTTCGCGCCGCGCCGGGCGGCGCACAGGAGCTCTACGGCGTCACCGCGGATCTGGCCGTGCTCGGCAAAGCGTTCGGCGCCGGCATGCCGATCAGCGCGCTCGTGGGCACGCGCCGCGTCATGGAGCATATGCGTCCGCTCGGCTCGTGCGAGATGAGCGGCACGTACTTGTCGCACATCACCGCGGTGCTGGCGGCGCAGGCGGCGCTCGAACAGTACGCCTCGCCCGGCTTTCACGCGCGCCTGAACGCCGTCGGCGACCGCTTCTACGCCGGCTTCCGCGAGCTGATCGCGCGCAGCGGCGTGGCGGTGCGGCTGCAGCACTGCGGCCCGCGCTTCGGCCTCTACTTCGGCCTCGATTCGGATACGCCGGTGACGAACTACCGGCAGGCGGCGCTGCAGAGTCACGCGCAGTTCCTGACGTTCGTGCGCGGCTGCATCGAGCGCGGCGTGTACGTGCACGTGTCGGCGCACCACGGCTTCTCGGCGGCGCACACCGACGCCGACATGGATCGTGCACTCGCGGCGTTCGAAGGCGCGCTGGCCGACGTGCGGAGGGAATTCTGATGCCGCGCATCGCCGTTGCCTCCTACATCCAGGAATCGAACAGCTTCGCCCCGGCGCTTTCCGAATGGAGCGACTTCGAGCACGGGCAGGTTTTCTACGGAGACGACATTTTTCGCACCGCGCGCGGCACGCGCAGCGAAGTAGCTGGCGCGCTCGAGGCGGCCGAGGAAGCCGGCGGCGTCGAGCTCGTCGGCCTCATGCGCGCCATGCAGCGCTCGTCGGGCGGGCCGATTCGGCGCGACGTGCACGAGCGCATCTGCGGCGAAATCCTTGCCCGGCTCGACGCCGCCTGCGCGCCGCGGCCGGTCGACGGCGTGTTGCTCGTGCTGCACGGCGCCATGTGCGCCGAGGGCTGCCACGACGCCACCGGCGACGTCATCGCCCGCGTGCGCGCGCGCGTCGGCCCGCACGTGCCGATCTTCGTCACGCTCGATTTGCACGCGGTGATCACCGAAGTCATGGCGTCGCAGAGCACGGCCATCGTCGGCTACGAGACGTTCCCGCACGTCGATTTGTGGGAGGCCGGCAACAAGGCGATGCGGCTGATGCTGCGCCAGATCGCCGGCGGCGCGGAGAACGTCAACGTCATGCGCCGCCTGCCGATGATCGTCGCCGCGGAAAATGCGCAGACCACGCACGGCGTCCTCGCCGATCTGCGCGCACGCTTCCGCGCCGAATGCGAGGGCGGGCCGATTCGACACATGGCGCTTTTCCCGATGCAGCCGTGGTGCGACGTGCCCGAAGCCGGGTGCGCGCTGGTGTTCGTCGTCGAACGCGCGCACCGCGCGGCGTGCGAGCGCGTCGCCGATTCGTTCGCTGATCAGTGGTGGAATGCGCGGACCGAACATGCCGTCGACCTGGTGAACACCGACGCGGCCATCGCCGAGGCGCTGGCGGCGGATCGCGGCCCGTGGGTGCTGGCCGATTCGGCCGATGCGCCGTCGTCGGGCGCGCCGGGCGATTCCAGCGTGACGATCGCCGCGCTGCTGCGGGCGCATCCGGCGCTGCCGTGCTGTACCAACGTCGTCGATCCGGCCGCGGCGGCGCAGATGGCCGCCGCCGGCGTCGGCGCCGAGGTGACGGTGCGGCTGGGCGCCGGCAGCGGCTGCGCGCTGTACGAACCCGTCGAGGTGCGCGGCGTCGTCGAGTGCGTCACCGACGGCGACTTCACCCACGGCGGCCCCGGGTTGCGCGGGCAGACGATGCATCGCGGCCCGACGGCGGTGCTGCGCGTGGGCGAGCTGCGCATCGTGGTGATGGAGCAGGCGGTGCTGCAGTGGGACCGCCAGCTGTATCTGTCCGTCGGCATCGACCCGGCGCAGATGCGCGTGGTGATCGTGAAATCGCCGGCCGGCTTCCGCGCCGACTATGCGCCGATCGCCGCCGAGATTCGCATCCTCGACGCGCCGGGCGTGTGCACGCCGAACGTGCTCTCGCTGCCGTTCCGCAACATTCGGCGGCCGATGTGGCCGTTCGACGACGTCCCAGATTGGAGAGTTTCCCATCTGCGATAATCGCTCGCGCACATGGCACTTTCCACAGGCATCGTCGGCCTTCCCAACGTCGGCAAATCCACGATTTTCAACGCGCTTACGTCCGCGGGTGCGCTCGCGGCCAACTATCCGTTCGCCACGATCGAGCCCAACACTGGCATCGTGCCGGTGCCCGATCCGCGCCTGAAGGAGATCGAGCAGTTCATTCGCACCGAAAAGATCATCCCGGCGGCGATCGAGATCGTCGACATCGCCGGTCTGGTGAAGGGCGCATCGCAGGGGCAGGGCCTCGGCAACCAGTTCCTCGGGCACATTCGCTCGGTGGACGCGATTCTGCACGTGGTGCGCTGCTTCGAGAACGCCGACGTCGTGCACGTCGACGGCAACGTCGACCCGATCCGTGACGTCGAGACGATCGAGCTCGAACTGGTGCTGGCCGACCTGGACAGCGCCGAGCGGCAGCTCGAGAAGAACAAGCGCGCGGCGGCGCAGAAGGACGCCGAATCGGCGCAGCGCGTCGAGGTGCTCGAGCCGATGGTGGCGCTGCTGCGCGACGGCAAGCCCTCGCGGCGCGCGGTGCAGGAGATGGATCCGGTCTCGCAGCGCCTGGCGCGCTCGCTCGGCTTCATCACCAGCAAGCCGGTGCTCTACGTCGCCAACGTCGATGAGGCCGATCCGCTCGGCGAGAACAATCCGTACGTGGCGCAGCTGCGCCGCTGGGTGACGGACAACGGCGGCGCGCTGGTGGTGATCTCCGGCGCGATCGAGGCGGAAATCTCAACGCTGGAGAGCGAGGCGGAGAAGGCCGAATTCCTCGCCGGCGTCGGCCTGCCGGAATCCGGACTGGCGCGCCTGGCGCGCGAAGCCTACAAGATGCTCGGCCTGCAGTCGTACTTCACCGCCGGCCCCAAGGAAATTCGCGCGTGGACGATCCCCGTCGGCGCAAAGGCGCCGCAGGCCGCCGGCGTGATCCACTCGGACTTCGAGCGCGGCTTCATCCGCGCCGAGGTGTACACGCTGGCCGACCTGCGGCAGTACAAGACCGAACCGGTAATTCGCTCCGCCGGCCGCCTGCGCGCGGAGGGCAAGGAGTACGTCGTTCAGGACGGCGACATCATGCACTTCCTGTTCAACGTGTAGGCGCACGCGGCGCTACTCCGGCTTCGTTTCACCCTCGACGACCGGCTCCGCGGCGCGCGGCGCGCTGGCTTCCTGCGCCGGTGCTCCGCGGCGCGCCAGTTCTTCGTTGATGCGCTTGAGCGTGTCCAGCACACCGAGCCGCATTTCAGCCAGAACCTGCGGGCCGTGCGCGGTTTCCCACGCGTCCCGCGCCGTGCGCTTGGCCTGATTCAACGCAGCGTCGTTGCGGATCTGCTCCGCGGCATCGGCGATTTTCTTGTTCATCTGCTCGAGGCCGACGGTGATTTCGCGCTCGACGCTGCGGCGCTCCTCGCTTTGCCACGCCGCCTTCAGCAGTTCGGCGATGTTCTGGCCCAGCTTGTTCAGTTCGTTCGTCAGTTCCGAAGCATTGGGCGTTCGATCGGTAGTCATCGTGTCATCTCCCGGGCCGGCCGCGTATCGATGGCCGTACCCACCGACTCAGTATAGGCCGCAGCAATCGGCGATGCCTGACTCGTACATGACATTCTGCGGATGTTCAGCACTATCTCATCTCCTGTGCGTACAGTGCGAGCCGGTCAATTCCTGATGAACATCCCTCGCACTTTCGTCCGCATGCCGATATTGGCTTCCGTGCTGCTGGCCGCATGCAATGCTGCGCCGCCGACGACCGGCGTGCAGCTCGAGCCGACGCGCACTCGACAGCCGGAGTCGACGCAGCCGGTATCGGCGTCGCCGCGCAGCCGATTCACCGCTGTGGCGACTCCGCAGGCCCGCGCGATGGACCTGCCGTCGTGCAGCGCGCTGAGCGGTGAATTCCGCCCGTCGTCGATGGCTCCCTCGGCGGACGTCGGCCGGGTGCTGTTTTTGGACAACGGCGGCGACGTCAGCGTCATCGATGTCGATGGCGGCAGTACACAGGAGCTGACGTCCGACGCCTTCGTCGAACGTGCGGCCGGGCGTCTGCGCACGTATCGTTTTCCGGTGCCGGCTCCCGACGGCTCGGCCGTGGCGTTCGTGCGCGTCGACGTCGACGGCGCCCAGGTGCAGCAGACGGTGCAGGTGGCGGAGCTGGGCGGCAGCGGCAGCGTGCGCGACATCGACGTCGTGCAGGGGCTGAACGTGCCGTACGTCGACTGGTCGGCGGACGGGACTCTGCTGGCGTACCTGGCGATCGCCGGTGCGGATGCGGTGATTCGGGTGGCGCCAGCGGCGGGCGGTGACGTCGTCGACGTGCAGCGCGGCGCGCCGGCGTACTGGAACTGGAGCCCGCAGGCGCAGAAAATGCTGACGCACGTCGGCGGGCGCGCGCGTGACGTGGAAGACGATGCGTCCGTGTCGCATGTGCAGTTCGAAGATGGTGCGCCGCGCGTCGAGGCGTTGGCGGTGCTGCCCGGGCAGTTTCAGGCTCCGCAGTTCTCACCCGACGGTCGGCATACGCTGTACGCGGTGAATATCGGGCCGTCGGATCTGCTGGTGATCGGCGACGAGCGCGGCATGCCGCTGTGCGTGCTGACGCGGCTCGACGTCGGTGCATTTTTCGCCTGGTCGCCCGACGGCGTGCACGTGGCGATGATCGATGTCCTGTCGCCG
>JBIIIA010000456.1:0-2912 GCA_044235195.1 Thermoflexales bacterium | reverse complement strand
GCTCGCCGGGTCGTGTACCTGCACGAGGTCGCGGCGCAGCTTGAGCAGCATGTCGGGGATGGCGATGTCCACCGGGCAGGCGGCCTGACATGCGCCGCACAGGCTGCTGGCGTACGGCAGGTTCGGCGCCTGCTGAATGCCCTGCAGGAGCGGCGAGACGATCGAGCCGATCGGCCCCGGATACACCCAGCCGTAAGCGTGCCCACCGATGTTCTGATAGACCGGGCAGGCGTTCAGGCACGCTCCGCAGCGGATGCAGGCCAGGCTCTCGGCGTACTCCGACGCCAGCATGTCGCTGCGGCCGTTGTCGAGGATCAGCAGGTAGAACTTCTCCGGGCCGTCGGGTTCGTACGGCCGCTTCGGCCCGCTCATGAGGTTGGTGTACACCGTCATGCGCTGTCCGGTGGCGCTGCGCGGAAGAAGCTGGGCGAGCGTGGTCCAGTCGTGCCAGGTGGCCAGCACCTTTTCGAGGCCCATTACCGCCACGTGAATTTTCGGCGTGCTGCACGAGAGGCGGTTGTTGCCCTCGTTCTCGACGGTGATGATCGTGCCGGTCTCGGCGATGGCGAAGTTGACGCCGCTGATGCCGAGCTCGGCCTCGATGTATTTTTTGCGCATCACGCCGCGCACGAAGCGCGTCATGTCCTCGGGCTTGTCGGTCATCGGCATGCCGAGCTTTTCGTGGAGCAGGGCGGCCGTCGCTTCCTTCGTCTTGTGCAGCATCGGGAAGACGATGTGGCTGGGCGGTTCGTGCGCCAGCTGAATGATGTACTCGCCCAGGTCGCTCTCATTGATCTCGATGCCGGCGTCTTCGAGCACGTGGTTCAGCCCCGATTCCTCGGTGACCATGCTCTTGCCCTTGGTGACGCGGTGCACGTCGTGTTCGCGGCAGAGCTGCAGGATGAGATCGTTGGCCTCGGCGCCGGTGCGCGCCCACAGCACCGTGCCGCCGTTGGCGGTGACGTTGCGTTCGAGCGTGTCGAGCAGCTCGGGCAGGCGATTCAACGCGCGCAGCCGTGCGGCGCGCGCCTGTGCGCGCAGGGCCGGCGCGGCACTGGTTTCGCTCATCGCGGTCGTGCGACCGTTGACGGCGCGCGTGGTGCCGCGATCGAGCGCGGTTTGGAGCTGAATATCGTCCAGGGCGATGACGACGGAGGATTTGAAGTCGCGTGTGGCGTGCATAGGGATGCGTGCGTTCAAATGCGGCCGGCGAGCACTTCGGCCAGGTGCACCACGCGCTTGTTCGAGCCGCGGCGCGACAGACCGCCGTTCATGTGCATCAGGCAGCTGCAGTCGCCGGTGATGACGACATCGGCGTTCGCTGCGGTGATGTTCGCCGTCTTGTCGTGCAGCATGGCGCCGCTGATGTCGGACATTTTTACGGCGAACAGGCCGCCGAACCCGCAGCATTGATCGTGGCCGGCGAGCACGTCCAGCTGCAGGTTGCCGACGTGCGAGAGCAGCGCGCGCGGCTGTCGGCCGATGCCCAGCCCGCGCAGGCCGTGGCAGGCATCGTGGATGACGGCGCGCGTGGGCTTCGACAGGGTCGTGCCCAGGTCGCTCACGCCGAGCACGTCGACGAGGTATTCACTCAGCTCCCAGGTGTGTGCAGCGACGTGCTGTGCCTGGTCGCGCAGCGGGTCGTTCGCGAAGAGCTCCGGGTAGAAGTGGCGTACCATCGCCGCGCACGAGCCGGAGGGAGTGACGATGTGATCGTAGCCGGCGAATGTGCGCACGAAGCTGCGTGCGACTTCGCGCGCGTCGGCCTGGAAGCCACTGTTGAACGCCGGCTGGCCGCAGCACGTCTGCGATTCCGGGAATTCGGCGCGCACGCCGGCGCGCTCGAGCACGTCGAGCGTGGCCTCCCCGGTGTCGGGGAAGACCACGTCGACGATGCAGGTGACGAAGAGAGCGGTTTTCGTCATGGCAGGTTCAGCGAATGATGGGCAGCCGACGCAGATTCACGTTGCGCACATAGGCGGCCGACATCCAGCCGACGCGGCCGTTGCGCAGGCGCACGCGCAGCCACGTGCTGTTGGCGTTGCGGCCGAGCACGGTGACGGCAGTGTTGCGCGGCACTTCCATGATGATGCGCGCGCGCGTGCCTGCTGCGCTGCGCAGATTGACGACCGTGGTCGTGCGGCCGACCTGCAGCGCCGGCGGGCGCGCCGTGGCGGTGGATTCAGGCTCCGCCGTTTCGGTCGCTGCCGGTTCGAGCGTGGCTTCGGCCGTGGGGGCGATCGTTACCGTCGCTTCCGCCGTCGCTTCCGCCGTCGCTTCCGCCGTCGCTTCCGCCGTCGGTTCGGTCGTGGCCGTCGCCGTGGCGATGACGGGCATCGTCGGTTCGGTGGTGGCTGTTGCCGAGGTGGCAGTGGCTTCGGCGGTCACGGACTGTGGAACGGTCGGCGCACTGGCCCCGGGCGCCGTCGCCAGCGGTTCGATCGAGCGGATGACGGCGTCGAGTTTGTCGAGCGACGGCGAGAAATCGGCGTCGCCGGCGGCTTCGAGCTGGCCGGCGATGCGCACCAGGTAGTCGCCGAAGCGATTCTCCGCCTCGTCCGCCTCCGTCGCTGAAACGTCGGCGCGCGCCTTCGTGAGCGTCGTCGACTCGAGCGGGAAGAAGGCCGAAATGTAGTACGCGCCGTCGTTCGTGACGCCCTGAAACGTGTAGAACAGGTCTTCGGCGGTGATCGGCGTCGGATCGGTGGCGTAGGCAGTCAGGAAGCGCACGCCCTTGGCGCCGGGCAGCTCGAGGTAGGAGATGCGTGAATGCACCAGCTGTGCGGCGTTGAAGGGCGGCAGCACGGTGATGGTCTCGGCATCTGTGATCGAACGTTCGCGCAGCAGGGCGCGCAGTTCGTCGACCTGCGCCTTGACTTCCTCCTGAAGCTCGGGCATCTGTCCGAATTTCT
>JBIIIA010000104.1:0-9686 GCA_044235195.1 Thermoflexales bacterium | reverse complement strand
CCGCCGCCGCGGCGATGTCGGTGACCTGCAGCAGCGGATTCGACGGCGTCTCCACCCACACCACCTTCGTGTTCGGGCGCAGCGCCGCGCGCAGCTCGTCGATGTCCGCGCCGCCGACCGGCGTCATCGCGATGCCCATGCGCGCGAAATGCGCATCGAACAGCGCACGCGTGCCGAAGTAAATCTCGCGCGGCAGCACCACGTGATCACCGGGATTCATGGACTGGAAAATCGCATTCGACGCCGCCTGCCCCGAGGCGAAGGCGATCGCCGCTTCCCCGCCCTCGAGCGCGGCGTACATCTCCTCCAGCGCCCGTCGATTCGGGTTGCTGGTGCGGCCGTACACATGCTCGCCGGGCACGGCGTAGTTCTCGTCACGCGCGAACGTCGTCGACATCACCAGCGCGGGCGCGACGGCTCCGGTGCGCGGATCGGGCTCACGAGCGGTGTGAATGGCGCGTGTTTCGATTTTCATGGAAGCATTTTAAGAGTAGAGAGTCACGGCAGAGAGTGATAGCGGCAGAGAGTGATAGTGGATAGTGATAGTTGAGCCTGCCCCTCCCCGCTATCACTATCCACTATTCACGATCACTCTCTGCCGCCCCCAGTGCGATAATCCCGCACATGGCTGTTACTTCTTCCACTTCCGCCGGCGCTCCGGCGTTCGATCTCGCAGTGCTCGGCGGTGGCCCGGGCGGTTACGTCGCGGCGATTCGCGCCGCACAGCTCGGCCTGAAGGTGGCGCTCATCGAGCGCGAAGCCATGGGCGGCATCTGCGCCAACTGGGGCTGCATCCCGACGAAGGTTCTTTTGCGCAACGCCGAAATCGTGGAGCTGTTCGCCGACGCGAAAAGCTACGGCGTGACGATCGACGGCACCCTGCGCGCCGATTACGGCGCCGCCCACCGCCGCAGCCGCGAAGTCAGCAGCCGCATGGTGAAGGGCGTCGACTTCCTCATGAAGAAAAACAACGTGCGCGTGTTCAATGGCGAGGGTTCGCTCACCGACGCCAACACCGTCCGCGTCGAATCGCGCGGCGAAGAGCACATCGTCACCGCGAAGCACATCATCGTGGCCACCGGCGCCAAGCCGCGCACGCTGCCCGGGCTCGTCCCGGACGGCAAGCGCGTGTTCACCTACCGCCAGCTGCTCGACACGCAGATCGCACCCAAGAGCATGATCGTGATCGGCAGCGGCGCCATCGGCATGGAATTCTCGTACGTGTTCCACGCCTACGGCACGGATGTGACCGTGCTCGAAGCGCTGCCGCGCATCCTCCCGCTGGAAGACGAGGAGATCAGCACCGAGATGGCGCGCGCCTACAACCGCTCCGGCATCAAGACGATGGCCGGCGTCAAGGTCGAAGGCGCGGAAGTCGGCGCCGACGGCGTCAGCGTGAAAATCACCGACGCCAAGGGCGCAGCGCAGACGCTGCAGGCCGACTGGGTGCTGATGTCGGTGGGCGTGCAGCCGCTCACGGCCAACATCGGCCTCGACAAGATCGGCGTGGCGCTCGATCAGCGCGGCTTCGTGCAGGTCGACGATCACATGGCCTCGAACGTGCCGAGCGTGTACGCCATCGGCGACGTGACGGGCAAGCTCGCGCTGGCGCACGTGGCCTCGGCGCAGGGCGTCGTCGCCGCCGAGTCGATCGCCGCCGTCCTCGGCAAGTACGACGGCCACATCAACAAGCTGAACTACGAGGCCATGCCGCGCTGCACCTACACCCACCCGCAGGTCGCCAGCATGGGCCTGACCGAGGCGCAGGCCAAGGAGCGCGGCTACCAGGTGAAGGTGAGCAAGTTCCCGTTCCGCGCCAATGGCAAGTCACTGGCGCTGAACAACGTGGACGGCTTCGTCAAGCTCGTCGCCGACGCCAAGTACGGTGAAATTCTCGGCGTGCACTGCATCGGGCCGGACGTCACCGAGATGCTGCCCGAGTTCGTGCTGGCCAAGAGCGCCGAGCTCACCCCCGAGCAGATCGCCGCCGCCGTGCACGCCCACCCGACGATGAGCGAGGCGCTGATGGAAGCGGCGCACGGCATCGACGGGATGCCGATTCATTTGTAGCTATAAGAAGTAGATAGTGGATAGTAGATAGTGGGCTGAGCGCACCACTCACTGCTATCTGCTATCTATTCCCTGCAGCTCCCTGCAGCGCCGCCGGCACTGCTTTCGGCGGATGTGATCGCATCGAATCGGCGTTGCCGATCGAGCCGCCATGCTGCGGCCAGGAGGTCTCATGCACTGGATAGCACCTTCCGGAAAGAACGCCGCGTCTGCTTTGCTCGAAAAGCGCCTGTGGGAATTGACTCGAATCTGTGCGATGCTCCCCCTCTCCGTACGCCATGAGAACCCTCACCCCTTCACCGCAACCCCGCTCGTCGAGCCGCCCGCCGCGAACGATGCCGAGAGGTGTCGCCATGCCTGATCTCGCGCCGCTCCCCGCCGAGCACGCCGCCTGGCTGGCCGAGCTGAAGACCCGCATCCACACCGCCCGGCAGCGGGCGGCGCTGGCGGCGAACCGCGAACTCATGCTGCTGTACTGGCAGATCGGTCGCGACATTCTGGCGCGGTAGGGACGCGAGGGCTGGGGCGCCAAAGTGATCGATCGGCTGGCGCAGGATTTGAGCAGCGCCTTCCCCGACATGAAGGGATTTTCGCCGCGCGATCTTAAGTACATGCGGGCGTTCGCCGAGGCATGGCCCAGCGAGGAATTCGTCCAACAGGCCGTTGGACAATTGCCGTGGGGCCACAACATCGTGCTGCTGACCAGACTTAAAACGCTCGAACAGCGGCTGGCTTATGCCCGGCGGGCCGTCGAACACGGCTGGTCGCGCAGCGCTCTGGGCATGCACATCGAGCGGCGCCTGCTGGAGCGTGAAGGCCAGGCCGTCACCAACATCGACCTGCTTTTCTATCATCTGAAGCTGCGCTGCTTCGTCGTGATCGATCTCAAGCGCGGCGACTTCAAGCCCGAATACGCCGGGAAGATGAACTTCTACTGCAACGTGGTGGATGAGCAGCTGCGCCATGTGAGCGATGCGCCGACCATCGGCCTGATCCTCTGCCAGCAGCCGAATCGGGTGCTGGCTGAATACGCGCTGCGCGGCATCGACAAACCCATCGGCGTGTCCGCGTACGACCTGACCCGCGCGCTTCCGACGGAACTGCAGAGCAGCCTGCCCAGCATCGAATCGATCGAGCAGGCGCTGGCCGGTGCACAAGCCGAGGAAGCGCCATGAGCCCCCACGCCTACACCGAAGACCAGCTCGTCGATTGAGAGCGCCCCGAGCAGAACGACTTCCTGCTGGTCAGCCAGTTCAGTGTGGTCGACAGCCTCTACACCTGCCGGCCCGATCTGGTGGGGGCGTTAACGGCCTGCTCTGGGTGGTGATCGAACCCAAGCTGATCACGCGCAACATCTATTCGATCGAAGCTCTGACGCGTTTTTCGCGGCTTCGCGTGAGAAAAAAATCTGCTGTCGCAGTTTGCCCCAAACTGCGGATGCACTCGATGCACACGCACGAGGCGAATCCTCGATATACTTTTGGTATGCAGAAGAGTACACCGAGTGTTAAGACGGCGATTTCACTGCAGCGCCAGCTGTTTCTGCAGGTTGACAAAATCGCCCGTGAACAGAAGCTTCCACGCAGCCGCGTATTCGTGCTCGCGCTGGAGGCATATGTTGCGCACTATCAAAACCAACTGCTGCTCGATCAGCTCAACGAAGCGTATGGGCAAGAGCCTGATGCGGCGGAGAAGAAGAGACTCAAAGCATCGCGCAAGAGCCATCGTCGCGTTGTGGAGGGGGAGTGGTGATTCGCCAGGGCGATCTGTATTGGGTTGATCTCGGCGATCCACGTGGATCCGGTCCCGGCTATCGGCATCCTCACGTAATCGTTCAGAACGATATCTTCAATCAGAGCCGCATCAGCACGGTGGTGGTTTGTGCACTGTCGTCGAATATGAAACGGGCGCTGGCGCCAGGCAATGTCGAACTGAAGGCTGGCGAAGGCGGCCTGCCGAAACCAAGCGTGGTGATTGTCTCGCAGCTGTTTACGGTAGACAAAGGTCAGCTGGAAGAGCAGATCGGAACGCTTTCCCGGCAGCGCATTCGCCAGATTCTGGATGGCATTGATCTTGTGCTTGAACCGCGAAGTCTGGAGGAGTGAAGCTCCTACGGCTCGATGCATGTCGACGAATTCAGCCGGTTGAAATCTCTGTTGCAGGAGTACAGGGTGTGCGTTCTCGCCAGCGGTATGCTCACAGCGAACGTCCCGCAAACACTCTACGAATCTTCGGTAATCCAGCCGCGTCGAATTCGTATATACCTGATACCGGCACAGCCGCACGACGACGGATCACTCGGATCGAGCTGTGAACGGCCGATGCAACCAATTCAGGAGACCAAAACGATGTATTCCAAGAAATCGCCGTACTACGATGGGAAGGGCTTTCTGCGCACCCCCGACAGCCCGTTTTACGATGGTAAAGGCATCCTGCGCACGAGCGACAGTCCCTATTACGACTTCAAGGGGTTCCTCCGCTTCGGCAAGTCGATGTTCTACGACAAGGACGGCATGCTGCGTTCGCCCGGCGGGCTCTTCAAGGACGGCAAGGGCTTTTTTCGCTGGTAGTTCAGGCGACCCAGCCTTTCCTCACCCCCACCACGCGCTCAGCGGCTGCGCGAGAAAATCCTTCACGCGCACGCCGTCGCCGCCGACCAGCAGGGTGCGATCGGGGGCGTGCGCACGGACGAATGCCGCAGTGCCGGGATGCGCCGTCGAGGCGCGGCTGCTCTTGACCTCGATGGCGATGACTTTCCGGCGATGACGCAGCACGAAATCGACTTCGTGGTTGCCGTCGCGCCAGTAAAACAGCTCACATTCGCCCGCCGCCGCCGCGTTCGCCAGGTGTGCGCCGATCGCCGATTCCACGTGCCGCCCCCAGATCTCCGGGCTGCTCGACGCCTCGCTCATCGATCGGCCGGACAACGCCGCCAGCAGCGCTGTGTTGAGCACCTGAAGTTTGGGGCTGGAACCGCGCATGCGCGCCTGATCGCCGGCGTACTTTTGCAGACCGGTCACCATGCCCGCCGCCGAAAGCAGATCCAGATAATGCGCCAGCGTCGTCACGTTGCCGGCATCCTTCAGCTGTCCCAGCATCTTCGTATACGACAGGATCTGGCCCGAATACGAACAGGCGAGCTCGAACAACCGTCGCAGCAGTGCCGGCTTGTCGACGCGCGCCATGAGCAGCACGTCGCGCGCCAGCGTGGTTTCGATCAGACTGTCCAGCACGTAGCGCGTCCAGCGGGCTTCGTCGGCGATCAACGGTGCGCTGCCGGGATAGCCGCCGAAGAAAATGTATTGCTCGAGCGTCCACCCGAAAGCCGCCTGCATTTCGGGGAAGCTCCAGTGCCGCAGATGAATCAGTTCGAAGCGACCAGCCAGACTTTCACTCAGGCCGTGGGTGATCAGCAGCTGCGCCGATCCGAGCAGCACGACTTTCAGGCGCACGCGCGCCTTCGTGTCGGCATCCCAGAGCCGCTTCACGGTTTCCGACCAGCCTGGGATCTTCTGTATTTCATCCAGAACCAGCACAGCGCCGGAGTCGGACGTCGCCGCAAGCTGCCGTCCGATTTCCCACTGCTGGTTGATCCACGTCGCATCACGCAGGAAAGGCTCGTCCGCGCTCGCACTGTGACTCGGCAACTCGGTTGATGCGAGGACGCCGTCCACGAGCGTGGTTTTGCCGACCTGGCGCGGGCCAGCCACCACCTGGATGAACCTGCGAGGCTCCTGCAATCGAGCGAGAAGCACTCGCGCCTGCGGACGGGTGTAGTGCGGTCGATTCTGTTCCATTTCGATTACTCAGTGCGCTGAGTAATTTTACTCAATACGCTGAGTAATCTGATTTTGGGGAGTGCGCAAAGCCCAATTGGTATCCGCGAAACACGCGCCGGACGAGTAGCACGACGCAGCCGCGCGACTGCAATTCGAGGCGAATTTCAACAGCAGATTTGTCTCACGCGAAGCCGCGAAGAACGCGCAGAACGCGCAGAAAGAAACTAGCGATGGCTTTTTGCTGCGCCTTCGCTGGAGGAAGTTGCTTCGGCAACGGAGTTCAGACCGCTTGGCGTTCTTCGCGGCTTCGCGTGAGAAATGCATGCACCCCAACGGCGGATGCATCCCGGCCGACTGCTGTTCACACCCCCGCCGACTGCAGCCGCTCCGACTGCTCGCGCGCGGCGAGTTCGTCGATGAAGTCGTCGATGTCGCCGTCGAGCACCGCCTGCATCTGGAACTTGTCCATGCCGATGCGGTGGTCGGTGATGCGGCTCTGCGGAAAGTTGTAGGTGCGAATTTTTTCGCTGCGGTCGCCGGTGCCGATCTGGCCCTTCTTCTCGGCGGCCATCAGCGCGTGGCGCTTCTGTTCTTCCTGCTCGTAGAGGCGCGCGCGCAGCACGCTCATCGCGCGCAAGCGGTTCTGCGTCTGGCTGCGCTCGTCCTGCACGGCGACGACCAGGCCGGACGGCTTGTGCGTGATGCGAATCGCGCTTTCGTTTTTCTGCACGTTCTGGCCGCCGGCGCCGCGCGAGCGATACGTCTCGATCAGCAGGTCGCCTTCCGGGATGACGATCTCGACGTCGTCGACTTCCGGCAACACGGCGACAGTGACGGTGCTGGTGTGAATGCGGTCGTTGGCTTCGGTGGCCGGGATCCGCTGCACACGGTGCACGCCGCTCTCGAACTTGAGCCGCGAGTAGGCACCCTTGCCCTTCACCGTGAACACCACTTCCTTGAAGCCGCCGATGCCGCTCTCCGATTCGTCGAGCACTTCGACCTTCCAGCGGTGATTCTCGGCGTAGCGCGTGTACATGCGGAATAGATCCGCGGCGAACAGGCCAGCTTCGTCGCCGCCGGCGCCCGCACGGATTTCCACGATCACGTCGCGTTCGTCGCGCGGGTCCTTCGGCACCAGCAGCAGCTTGAGCTCGCTCTCCAGCGCAGCGATGCGCACCTTGAGCGGTTCGATTTCGGCCTGCGCCATTTCCGCCAGCTCGTCGTCGCCGGCGGCCATCTCTTCGTTCTCCTGCAGGTCCTTGTGCGCCTTCTTGAACTCGCGGTACTTCTGCACGATTTCCTGCATTTCGCTGTGCTGCTTCGCCAGCGCGGAGTAGCGCGCGTAGTCGTTGGCCACCTCCGGATCGGCCATCTGCTGTGAAAGCGCTTCGTAGCGCTGTTCGATTGCTTCGAGTTTTTCTTCCATGAGTTCAGAACTGAGAGCTCATCCGTATGTTCGGGGCTGAGTCGCCATGCCCCGGCCTCCGGCCGGGGCATGGCGACTCAGCCGGAGTTTACGGATCAACTCCGAATATGGGCCGCGGAAACAAAAAACCGCCGCAGCGCGCGTCGAACCGGAACCCGGAACGGGCTCGGATGTCGATCGGCATTGCGGCGGCTAGTGCGTCATCGAGATGTGTGTGATTATAGGCCGCCATGATCGACTCAGAACTCCCACCCGCTTCGCGCCGCGTCCGGCAGGCGCTGCTGCAGTTCAGCATCGACGCCCAGGTGCGCGAATTTCCGCAGGGCACGCGCACCGCGCAGGATGCGGCCGATGCCGTCGGCTGCGAAGTCGGCCAGATCGTGAAGTCGCTGATTTTTCGCGCGCACGACGGGCGCGGCGTGCTGGCGCTCACCAGCGGCGCCAATCGCGTCGACGAGTCCAGGCTCGTGGCTCTGCTCGGCCAGCCGGTGGGCAAGGCCGACGCCGACTTCGTGCGCGAGATCACCGGCTTCGCCATCGGCGGCGTGCCGCCGCTCGCACACGCTCAGCCCATGCTGACGCTGATCGACGAAGATCTTCTGCAGCACGAATTTCTCTGGGCCGCCGCCGGCACGCCCAGCACAGTCTTCAAGCTGACGCCGCAGGATCTGCTGCGCCTGGCGCCGGAGGGGAAAGTCGGCGCTGTGAAAAAATGATCCAGGCGCAGCCGAGCGCCACGATGCTCAGCGCGATCTCGGCCGCGATCACACCGAACTGCTGCATGGTGATCACGGCGATCATGTTCAACGCCACGTGCAGCACGATCGCGGCGAACAGCCAGCGCACACTGCGATCGCGCACCGCGCGCATGACGAGGAGGCTCGCCGCGATGTGCAGCAGCATCGCCGGCACACGCTCCCATGCGCCGAGCGCGAACTGCCACAGCGGCGTCTCGTTCAGCAGCGCGATCTGTGCGCGCAGCGCATCGGCCTGAGCCGGCGCGGTCGCCTGCACTTGCGCGACGAGCACATCCCCGTTCAGCAGCAGCACGGCGGCGTTGACCAGCCCGAAGCCGAAGATCAGCATCGCTTCGATGCCACCGTGCCCGGCGCCGAACATGACGGCCGAGTTCCCGTCGCGCACGCCGCGCGCCAGGCGATGCATGACGACGAAGCGCGCGCTCTCTTCGAACAGGCCGGAGCTCAACAGCGCGATCGGCAGCGCGAGTCCGGGCGCAGCCGCGCCGACGAGCGCAAGCAGCGGAAGCCGCAGCACCTGCGACGCCACAAAAGCGAGCGCACCCGCGCCCCACCATGACCAGCGCGAGGCGTTGCGACGATGCAGCACGACGGCAAGTGCGATCACGCCGATCGTGACGACGGCGAATTGTGCGGCGACGGCGAGCAATAGCATCGGCATCATGCCTCCAGCGACGTGCGCAGCGCCGCGACGCAGGAACCGATCAGCGTCGCCGCCGTCGCACCGACGACGCATCCGATCGCAGCCATGCTCGCTGCAGCCAGCGGCAGCGCCAGCGCACAAAAGAACGCCGCCACGCCGCCGATCACGAACCACCGGCCGCCCCAGCGATGCGCACGACGCCAGGCGGCGTCATCGTTCATCAGCCACGGCACGCGAATGCCGGCGAACGAATTCGGCCGCAGGCGCCCCATTTCGTTGCCCAGCACGGCGAAGAGCAGACCCATGCCGCCGAGCACGAGGCGCATCGGTTCACCTTGCCAGCCCAGCGCGCCGGCCAGCTGCACCAGATGCGCCAGCAGCAGAAAGCCGAGGATCGCAAGTTCCCAGCGGCGCAGCGTCGGCAGAAAGCGTTCGTACGAGAAGCGCTGCGGATCGCGGCGCGTGAGCGGGTCGATCCGCGGCGCAGCCGAGAAAAGCACGGCGACCACGACGGCGATCACCGGCATCAGAAATGCCGCCACCCAGCGCGGCCCGTAGGCGTTCGGGGCACCGTCCGGCCCGTAGCGCGTCGGAACGATCTCCGGCAGCAGCGGCCAGGCGAGCGCACCAGCCGCAATCATCAGCGCGATGATCACGATCACGAGAAGACGCTGTTTCATGATTTTCACTTTCCTTTGCGTGCACGGCCGGCGCGCTTCGCGGCAACGATTTTCGGGCCGAGCGCGGCGACGAGCATCTGCAGAAATTCCTGCAACACCGTGGCATTCAACGAATAGACGATCGACTGACCGCGGCGTTCGGCGCTCACCAAATCAGCCTGCTTGAGCGTGCTCAAGTGATGTGACACGCTCGGCGCCGACATTTCGAAATTCGCGCCGATTTCACCGGCGGTCATGTCGCGCTCGCCGAGCATGCGCAGAATCTCGCGCCGCGTCGGGTCGGTCAGCGCATGGAGCGTGCGGTTAAGTGCAGTGCTCATAGTTAGATGA
>JBIIIA010000455.1:0-2933 GCA_044235195.1 Thermoflexales bacterium | reverse complement strand
GCTGAGCGTCGGGTCGTTGAACCCGGCGTTCGTGAGCACGACGACGAGCTACGCGGCGACGGTTCCGGACGGGACGACGTCGATGGCGGTGACGGCGACGACGAACGACGCCGGCGCGAGCGCGACGTATGCGTCGTCGGCCGGGGCGTGCGCGGGGGCGACCTGCCCGATCGCCGCGTCCGGGGCGACTACGATCACGATCACCGTGACTGCCTCTGACGGTGCGCTGCAGACATACGTGCTCGTGGTGACGGTGGCGCCGCCGGGTGCGTCGAGCGATGCGAGCCTGAGCGAGCTGGCGCTGAGCGTCGGGTCGCTGAACCCGGCGTTCGTGAGCACGACGACGAGCTATGCGGCGGCAGTGCCGAACGGGACGGCGAGCGTGACGGTGACGGCGATGGCCAATGATTCTGCGGCGACGGTGACCTTCACCCCGTGCGATGCGGTAGATGCGGCGAGGTTCACCTCGCCCGGCATCCCCGGGATGTCGACGATGCGAGGTTGGGCGACTCTTGCATCGTCGGCAGTTTGTCCGCTGTCCGTCGGTATGAATACCATCACTATCACCATTACTGCTTCAGACGGCAGCGTGCAGGAGTACACGATCACGATCGTGCGTGCCGCGCCGTTGACGACGATCGGGCTGGTCTGGCCGCTCATCGGCGTGCCGGAGGGCGGGATGCCGGTGTCTCTGTTCGGAACGGGCTTCAGCGTGGCGACGGGCGTGCGCGTGAGCAATTCGTTGACGAATACGTTGGTTCCGTTCACGACGACGGGCGATGTGCGCATCGACTTCGTAATGCCCTCTGGTGAAGCCGGAACCGCGGCGGACATCGTGGTGGAAACATCGGATGGCGGTTCCACTACCGCGCTGCAGGCATTCCGCTATGTGGGACCGGTGGTGCTGGTGGTGGACGGCGATGCCGCGGTCGTGACGACGGTGAACGGGATCACGATTACCATGCCTCCGCAGGGAGTCAGTGGCTCGTTCTACCTGACCATGACCCCGCAGCCTCCGCAGTCCGGACTGCCGGGGAACGTGTTGATGCACTCCTTCCGGCTCGACGCGCTGCTGAATGGAACTCCGCTGGCGTCGCTGACGAACCCGGTGACGATTCAGCTGCCGATCGACGAGAACATCTTCGCGATTGGGGACGGTGAGCGGCCGTGGCTGTATCAGTGGGTGGGGGGAGAGGAAAGAGGGGAGAGGGGAGAGGAAAGAGAGGAAGAGCGCAGTGCTCTCACTTCTCACTCCTCTCCCCTCACTTCTCTTTCTGCCGGTCGCTGGATTCTCGTGCGCGGGCAGCAATACGAGCCGACGACGCGCATCATGACGGTGGCGTTGCGGCCGATGGGCGAGTATGCGCTGAGCACAGCCTACTTGCGGGCGAATTGGTTCCCGTTGGTGCCGGTGCTGCGGTGAGTAGAGAGTAAAGAGTAAAGAGGAGTCCGGAAAGAGAGGATGCACACAGCATTCACTCTTTCCTCTCTACTCTCTACTCTCTCCTCTTTCCTCTCTACTCTCTGCCTCCATCCCCAGCGCGCGTGCGACGCGCACGGCCTCGGCGCGGGAGTGGACGCCGAGCTTGTGATAGATGCTGTTGGTGTGCGCGCGCAGCGTGGTGACGGCGATGTGCATGGCGTGGCTGATCTCTTTGGTTTCGCGGCCGGTCGTGAGCATGCGCAGGATTTCGGTCTCCCGATCGGTCAGGCCGAACGGCTGCAGGACGGCCGCTGCATTTGCGGGGACGAGCTGCAGCATGGACTGCGCGAAGAGCGAGTCGTGCATGGCGATGATGGGAACGAGCGCCGGGTATTCGGCCAGAAAGCGCGAGCAGCGGTTGCGTTCGAGAATCGGGAGAAGGATGCCGAGCTGTTCGCGCGCTTCGGTGATGCGCGCGGTGCGCGCGTAGAGCAGCGCCAGCAGCGTGCGCGCATAAACGATGGACCAGCGACGGTCGCGGGTGTGCAGCAGGTCGATGAACGAATGCAGGGTGGCTTCGAGCTGCGCCGAGTCCTGGCCGGTGTAGATGCTGCCGTTGAGGATGGCGAACCAGAATGATTCATGCGTCTCCGGCTGCAGGTCGGCGAGCGTCAGTTCGAGTGACTGCAGAGTGGCGGCGATGCGGTCGATGCGGCCGATGGCGGCGTCGCGGCGGATGCGCAGCCAGGCGTTGCGCGCGACGATGAAGGGCATGAAGCGTCGACGTCCCTCGATCCACAGGCGTTCGTCGAGTTCGTCGTCCACGCAGAGTGCGTTGTGTTCGGCGTTGTCGCACAGCTGCAGGAGCAGATGAGACCAGTAATCGGTGCTCTGCATTTCGCCGATGACGACGCCGACCTGCAGAGAGCGCTGCAGCGACTCACGCGCCTCGGGCAGGCGATCGAGGTAATACATGAGTTCGCCGCGAATGTTGTAGAGGTAAGCGGTTCCTGTGTGCAGCTCGAGCCGTTCGAGGTCGGTCACGGCGGCGGCTTCCTGCACGGCGAGGAGCGTGCGCGGCACGTCGACGGACTGCAGGAGCAGGATGGCGCGGGCGAGGATGGTCTCGATGGCCTGCAGGGGGAACCCGATGCGGCGGAAAATTTCGCCCGCCTGCTGTAGCGCACGATCCTTGCTCGGCTCCGGGGCGAGAGGTGCGGGCAGGTAGACGCAGAGCACGAGACGGAAAGCCTCGGCGAGGCCGTGCGGGTCGTGCGGCGTATGGGCGGCGAGCGCCTGGGCGGCGAGGGCGTCTTCGAATCGATTGTCGAAGACGGCGAGGAATCCATCGAGGAGATGCAGCTCGGTCTGCCACTCGTTGCGGACGTCCGTCGGCGCGTGCGATGCGGCGAGGGCGTCGCGGGCGACGGCGATGCGCGCGCGCTGATCGCCGGCTTCGGTGATGTAAGACAGCCAGGCTGCGTCGAGGGCGAGCTGCGGCTGCGCGCGC
>JBIIIA010000103.1:0-9748 GCA_044235195.1 Thermoflexales bacterium | reverse complement strand
TGCTGTGATCGGGTCGCTCACGCTCGACTACTTCTCGAAGCGGACGCTGACGTCGTTGGCGGCAGATGTGTCCGTCGAAGTGCGCATGAACCTGTCTCGACAAGTGCTCGGCATGCCGTACGAACGATTCGAATCGCTCGGCACCGACAAGCTGGGTACGCTGCTGATCGAGGATTCGCGGGCGTTGCATAGCGCGCTTCTCGACGTTCCAGTGCTGCTCGTGGGCATGGTGAAGATTCTCGGCTGCGCCGCGTATCTCGCTTATGTGTCGCCGCCGACCGCGGTGGCTCTCACAGTGGTGGCGACGATGATCGTGATCGTATATCGCGGCCTGCACCAACGTGCGTACCGACAGTCGAAGAAGTGGCTGCAGTTCCGAGCTGCTGAATCCGGTGTAACACGCACTCTGCTCGACGGCATGCGTGAGCTCACTATGAACGCCGAACGTCGTTGGTTTTTCTATTCGGAAATCCTGCGTCCTTCCGTACGGTTCGCGCAGCAGATGTGGCGCAGCATGCGGCTCAGGTATCAGGCGACCAATGCGTTCATGCAGTCGAGTCAGATGGTGGTGGTGTTGTCGCTTTTGGCCATCGTCTCGTTCGGCCTGCTCGAACGCGAGCGAGTGGGTGAATACACCGTGATTATTCTGTACATGGCCGCTTCGGCGACTGCGACACTGGCCTCGATGCCTGTGTTCGGCGAGGCCGTGGCCGTCCTGACCCGTATTCGTGAACATGGCATCGATCCGATGGTGCGAATCGAGGATCTGCCGAGAGCGGTGCCGCCGATCGTAAAGCCCGATTCACCGTTTCACATCGAGCTGCGCGGCGTATGTTTTCGCCATCACCATACGGGAGAAGATGATTTTCTCCTCGGTCCGATCGATTTGGAATTGCGTTCGGGTGAGATGGTCTTCATCGCAGGTGGCAACGGAAGCGGCAAGACGACGCTGGTGAAGCTGCTGATCGGGCTGTATGCGCCGCACGATGGTGAACTGCGCATCGATGGCCGGCTCGTCGACGACGCGCTGCGCGATTCCTATCGACAGGTATTCTCTGCCACCTTCGCAGAAGCGTTTCTGCTGCGTTCGTTGGAGGGCTATCTGGCCGGCAACGCTTCGCTGGATCAGCGGGCAACGGAACTTCTACGGCGTCTGCACCTCGATCAAAAAGTCACGGTGCGCGATGGTCAGTTGTCTTCGACGGATTTGTCCACCGGTCAGCGCAAGCGCCTGGCGCTCCTCGGCGCGTACCTCGAGGATCGCCCGGCATACATGTTCGACGAATGGGCGGCCAGCCAGGATCCGGAGTTCCGGGACCTGTTCTATCGCGAGCTGTTGCCGGAGCTGCGTTCGCGTGGAAAGCTCGTCGTGGTGATCAGCCACGACGATGCGTACTTCGATGTCGCGGATCGCGTCGTACGGCTGGACTATGGTCGCCTCGTGCAAGCGTAGGAAGGATGTGCAGTCCGACAGTGACGTCGACGCGCCACTGATCGCTGCGTTCGCCATTTTTGCGGCGGCGAAGGAAAAGACCGCGATTGCCGCGACGAGCGCCTGAGTTGCCAAACTTTCCAATTCGTCGACAGGCTGTGTATGCGTCAAGTTTGTGCCGGTCGTTGTCGATCGTGCGCGGTACAACCATGGCATGAATTACGACCTGGAAGTCAATTCCCTGCGCATTGCGATCGCTAAGCCGGCTACGTTCGAAGGCGTGTCGATTCCGTTGGAAAGTGATCAGTTCGTCGCCGAGGAGCCGTCGCTGCTCGACGCGATCATCGTTGCGTTGGCGCCGCTGACCACGCTGGTGCGCCGGCAGTCCGACGAGCGCTGATCGCTTGCGCAGTTCGCGGCTCGGGAGCATGCTTGTGCGCATGCATTCCGAAGAACGCAGCGCATCGTACGCACACGACCTTCCCGCCGGCCTGTGGCCGGTGATGATCACTCCCTATCACGACGACGGACGCATCGACTGGGACGGCGTGGATGCCGTCACTGATTGGTACATCGATGCCGGTGCGAGCGGCCTGTTCGCATGCTGTCTGTCGAGTGAGATGTACCACTTGACGCCGGACGAGCGCGTGGCTCTGGTGCAGCGCGTGCTGACCCGTGCCGGCGGTCGGGTGCCCGTCGTGGCGACCGGCAATTTCGGCGGCGCATTCGACGAGCAGCTGCAGTCGATCCGACGCATTTCCGCGCTCGGCGTCGCGGCCACTGTGCTGCTGCCGAATCAATTCGCGGCGGCAGACGAGCCCGAGAGCGTGCTGCGCGATGCGTTGTCGCGCGTCCTCGATGCCACGGGCGATGCGATGCTCGGCTTGTATGAAGTGCCCGTCCCGTACAAGCGCATCGTGTCCGCCGAATTGATCGGCTGGGCGGCGCGCACCGGGCGCTTTTCGTATCTCAAGGACACGACGTGCGAGCCTTCGGCCATTCGTGCGAAGCTGGCCGCTGCGCAGGGTTCCCCGCTGCGGCTGTACAACGCGTACACCGGCGCTGCGCTCGAGTCACTCGATGACGGCGTCGCCGGGTTGTCGCCGATCGCCGCGAACTGCTATCCCGAACTCTTCACGTGGCTGTGCCGCAATCATCGCGCGCGGCCAGCGGAGGCTCGCAGCCTGCAGACGCTGCTTCGTGTGCTCGAGCCGGCCGTCTGCGTGCAGTACGTCGCTTCGGCCAAGCGCATCATGCAGCTGCGCGGCGTGCCGATCGGCTTGCGATGCCGCCACATGTCGCTGCACGTCGACCACGAGCTCGTCACGATGCATGAGAGCCTTCTCGAGATGATCGGCGATGCACTGCGGCTGTACGCGTGAGGCGCCGCCTGCCGCTCACGGCTTCGGTCGGTAGAGCACGGTATACGCGAGGTAGCCGGAGTCGAAGTAGTTGCGGTACACCGCCTTGCGCACTTCCTCCGGCCAGCGCGTCATGATGAATTTGTCGTTGCGGTCGATCGGCTCGTACCAGGCGATCAGAGAAAATTCTTTGCGATCGATGGCGGCGATGAGATCGGCGGTGGACCAGATGCCGCGCTGGTGCAGGACGTTCATCTCGAGTGGATACAGCGTCGGTTGACGATCGGCCAGCGAAAGCAGTGCGATGTGCTCGTCCATGAGCACGGGATCCTGCGCCTGCAGGAGCATGGTTTCGAGTTGCGTGAGTTCGCGCGTGATGTTCAATTTTCGCGTGAACGGCGGTGCGAATTCTTCGTCGCGCCAGTCGCGGTAGGTGTCGATCTGCAGCATGCCGAACACGAGGGCGAGGACGGCCATCCAGCGCAGCGGCCGCAGCCAGGCGACGACGACGCCGAAGCCGATGCTGGTCGCCGCGCTCAACGACAGCGTCGTTGCCCACGTCGCGCCGTAGCGGCTGTCCACGATCGTAAGGACGAAGGCGAGCGCCAGAATCGCCAGCGTCGTGCGCGCGGCGATATGGCGCGCGCCGAGCGGTTCGGTGATGAAGAACAGGATGCACGGCACGAAGATTAGTCCGGAGCGAAGCATCTGGTTCAGCATCAGCCGCATCGCGTCCAGGCGCGACCATTCCCGCACGCCGTAGTCCAGCACGTGCAACAGGAAGCCGCCGTTCGTCGCGGACTGCAGCGCGAGTGCGCCGGCGATCGCAGCGCCGGCCACGCCGCCGATGAGTGCGACGGCGGCGCTGCGTCGCCGGTGAGTGAGCAGCCAGGCGACTGCGGCGAGCAGCGGCGGCGCGACGAACACCGGCTGCACGGCGAGGGCGGCGAGAAATACAGCGGCGGCGACGATCATTGCGATCGCAAAAATTCTGCGCTGCGATCGTCCGAACAGCGCCACGAGCGCGAGGCCGAGCAGAGCGAGTGCCAGGCCGGCTGCGTCGGGCGTGGCGACGGCGGAGGCGTACTGGATTTGCGGCGACAGCCACAGCAGCGCGGCGGCTACGATGGATGCGCCGACCGAGCGCGCGAATCCGTACACGGCGCCGGCGGTCGCCAGACCAGCGACGAGATAGCCCGCGAGCGAGAGCATGCGGGCCTGCAGAAACGGCGCGATCGCCGGCTCGTTCGGCAGCAACAGCGCCGTGAGCGCGGTGTACAGCGGCGGCTGGGGTGAAATGCGCAGAGGCGGCGCGAGCAGCGTGGTCGGATACAGCGCCTGCAGATTCGGCCACTGGAGTGCGCGGTCGATTTCCAGCCCTTCCGCATAACTGAACGGGAAGGGAAATACCGTCGTTCGGCTGAGCAGCAGGCCGTGGTCGACGAGCGTCCACGCGGCGGTGCCGATGAAGAACATCAGCGCTGCACCGTAGAGCAGGTCGAGCCAGGAAAGAGAGGCAGGAGCGGATGCGCGGTCGCGGTCGTGCACGTTTTCCAAAATCGAGGGCACCTCCCGCGCCATCAGTGCGGGAGGTGTGAGCGTTCGGTGCGGCGCGTGCCGCGCAAGAGGTTCAGGGCTTGGGCAGATCGGTGGTCAGCGCGATCGTGCTGATCAGGCCGATGCGATACGTGATCGTCTTCAGTGTGGCATCCGTCGGCACGACGAAGCCGATCCAGCCGGTGGCCTTTTCGCCCTTGCCGATTTCGCTGGTGACGATCTCGTCGGCGACGGCATTGGCCTGGCCGTCGTACGTCACATCCGTGCTGTCGGAGACGTTGGCGTACAGCGTTTCGACCGCCATCTTCTCTTCCGCGGAGGTCACACTCAGCTCGATCTGCACGGCGACCAGGCGGGAATCGGCGGGCACTTCGAAGCCTGCGGCAGGAGTGGCCGGGTCCTTGATGGCGAGCGCCTTCATCGAGTAGCCCGCGCTTTCGGCGCTGATCTTGGCGAGTTCTTCGGGCGAAATCGTCGTCGGCTTGGGAGTGCGGGTGGGGCGATTTTCGCTGACTCCGGCGCCTTCTCCTTCGCTGCTGCAGGCGGTGAGCAGCAGCCCGAGCACGAGCGCGGCGGATGCGATGCGATGAGTTTTCGACATATCTGATTCTCCTGGTACGCAGATGGAATCCGGATGATGCTCCGGCGACCACCGATGTTAACGCAAACATACGCGTTCGGGGAGGAAAAATAAAAACACGCGAGATTGCTCAGAAAGCGATCTCGCGTGTCCACGAGGCGGGGCCGCTATTTGGCGACGGCCT
The DNA here is from genome assembly GCA_044235195.1 of Thermoflexales bacterium. Classification (GTDB taxonomy): domain Bacteria; phylum Chloroflexota; class Anaerolineae; order J036; family Brachytrichaceae; genus CANJQH01. Next base: position 4,634 of record JBIIIA010000103.1, on the reverse strand, counting down.
CAGTACTTTCGTACAAGTAGCACGCGGCGTTGTGCTGATCTTCGATTTGGATCAGCGGCGGCACGCCCTGCAGGCAGCGATCCATGCGGTTGATGCAGCGCGGGTAGAAGCGGCATCCGCTGGTCGGGCTCTTGCGCATTTCCTCATCCGACGGCAGGTTGAGATTGGTGTCCCACTTGACGTCCGGGTCGGGGACCGGGATCGAATTCAGGAGCAGCTGCACGTACGGGTGCTTCGGATTTTCGATGACGCGTGCGGTGTCGCCGTTTTCCGCCACGCGCCCCTGGTACATGATGTGAATGTCGTTGCCGATCTGATACGCGGTGCTCAGGTCGTGCGTGATGTACAGGAACGAAATGCCGAAGTCGTCGCGCAGGTGCAGCATGATGTCGAGGATCATGGCGCGCAGCGACGCGTCGATCATCGAGACCGGCTCGTCGGCGACGATGATGCGCGGCTTGAGCATGTAGGCGCGGGCGATCATCATGCGCTGGCGCTGGCCGCCGGACAGCTGATGCGGGTATTTCTCCAGCACTTCGCTGCCGCGCAGGCCGACGACCTTCAGCGCATCCTCGATCATCTGGCGGCCGTGGGCCGGATCCTTGGCCAGCTTGAACTTGCGGATGGCCAGTTCGAAGATGTGCTTGACGCGATAGAACGGGTTATAGACCTCGTACGGGTCCTGGAACACCGCCTGCACCTCGCGCCGGTACTGCATGCGCTGTTCGGCGTTCATCTGGGTGATGTTCACGCCGCGATAGATCACGTCGCCGCTGGTGAGCTGCAGGAAGCCGAGCACCAGGCTGGCGAGCGTGGTCTTGCCGCTGCCCGATTCGCCGGCGATCGTGGTGATCGTGGCCGGCGATTCATCGATCGTCAGGTTGAAGTCCTGCAGGGCGACGACCTTCTTGCCACCGCCGCCCAGGCCTCCACCGCCGTACACTTTGGTCGCGTTGCGAATTTCGAGAAGAGGGGCGGTCATCGATCGAGCTCCTTCATTGCCGCGGCGGCCTGAGCGTGGCTGCCCATGTCGTCGGGGCTTTCATAGAGATGGCATGCCGCCTGGTGGCCCGAGGCGTATTCCTTGAGCGTCGGCTTCTTCGTGCGGCAGACTTCCTGCACGAACGGGCAGCGGAACTGAAACACGCAGCCGGGCGGGGGATTGCGCAGGTCGTGCGTGATGCCCTCGGTGACCTTGAGCGGCTTGCGTTCCTTGATCGACGGAATCGACGCGATCAACAGCTGCGTATAGGGGTGCAGCGGAATCTTGAATGCGCGCGCGATCGGCGCAATTTCGACGATGTTGCCGGCGTACATGACGATGATGCGATCGACCATCTGCGCCTGCAGGCCCATGTCGTGTCCGATCAGGATCATCGACACGCCGAGGCGCTTTTTGACGTCCATCAGCGTCTGCGCCACCACGCGCTGCACCACCACGTCGAGCGCGCTGGTCGGTTCGTCGGCGATGATCAGCGGCGGATTCAACGCGATCGACATGGCCACGCACACGCGCTGCTTCATGCCGCCCGACAGTTCGTGCGGATACATGTCGTAGACGCGCGCCGGCAGGCCGACCTGGTTCAGCAGTTCGAGGATGCGCGCCTTGAGCTGTTCCTTGGGCTGCTTGCCCAGGTGCGTCTCGATGGCGTCGGCGATCTGCGTGCGGATGCGCATGACAGGGTTGAGCGAGTTCATCGCGCCCTGCGGGATCAGCGCCAGCTTGGACCAGCGCATCTCGCGCAGTTCCTTCTCATTGAGCGGCACCACGTCGGTGCCGGCGACGACGGCGTGGCCACTGACGATGCGGCCGGGCGGCTGCACCATGCGCAGCACCGCCATCGCCGTGGTCGTCTTGCCGCAGCCGGATTCACCGACGAGGCCGACCGTTTCGCCTTCGAAAACCTGAAAGCTGACGCCGTTGACGGCTTTGACGTCGCCCGTCGGCGTTCGATAGTGCACGCGCAGATCGTCGACGTCGAGCACTACCTTGCGGCCGGCGCCGTACGCCGTTTTCGCCTGCGGTGTGGAGGTATTGGTGGACATGACGTGGCTTATTCCTTGTTGTTCAGGCCGCGCAGGCGTGGGTTGGCGACTTCGTCGAGGCCGGTGGCGATGTTGAACAGATTCGTGAAGATCAGCGCCAGCACCAGAATCGGGAAGACGTACCACCACGTCATGCCGCGGAACACCGCCGCCGACTGGTTGGCGTAATAGATCGTCATGCCGAGCGTCGGGATGCGCGTCGGGCCGAGGCCGAGCGCTTCCAGGCCGGTCGAGGCCAGGATGGCGCCCGACACGCTGCCGGTGAAGCTCGCCGCGAGGTACGGCAGCATGTTCGGCATCATTTCGGCGAAGATCACGTCCAGCGTCGAGGCGCCGGACAGCCGCGCCATGCGAATGTAGCCGCGTTCGCGCAGCGTCAGCACCTGTGCGCGGATTAACCGCGTCGGTGATGGCCATGCGAACGCCGAAATAAGTATCGCCATCGTCTCGGCGCTGATTTGACGTACGAACGCCGAAATGACGATGAGCACCGCCAGAGACGGGATCGTGATCCACGAGTCGGCGATGGTGGTGATGACGCGGTCGACCGTGCCGCCGAGGAAGCCGGCGATGCAGCCGAGGATCACGCCGATCAGCATGCCGACGCTGGCGGCGATCAGGCCGACGCGCAGCGAGCGCGGGCTGCCGGTCAGCAGCACGGCCAGCATGTCGCGGCCGTTGTTTTCGGTGCCGAGCGGGTGGTCCCACGTGCCTTCGTTTTCACTCGGGCAGATCGGGATGCCGGCGATCTCGTCGGGGCACCACGGCGGCGGCAGGTCCTGCGGTGAGGAGGCCACGCGCGCGAGCGTCGGGTCCCAGAAGATATCTCCGATCACGCCGGAGAAGCCGACCAGCAGCAGAACGACCACCCCGGTGATGAGTTTCGGGTTGAACCACGGCGAGTCGAAGCGATTGACTCGCGAGGCCTGCTTCGGTTTGGATTCGGTGACGGTTGCCATAGATGTCTGGAAAGCCGACTACTTGCGCGAATGCGAAATTCGCGGGTCGATCAGCGGATAGATCAGGTCGATGATGAGCACGGCCGTGGCCGTGGTCAGAATCAAGATGAACACGATGCCGCCCATGAGGGTGTAATCGTTGTTCGTGATCGCCGAATACAGCAGCCAACCCACGCCCGGATAGACGAAATACGTCTCGACCAGCGTGGAGCCGCCGACCAGCAGCCCGAGCGAGAGCGCCAGCGCCGTCAGCTGCGGCAGCATGGCGTTGCGCACGGCGTAACGGAAGAACAGGCGGCTCGGCCGCAGGCCCTTCGCCTGTGCCAGCAGCATGTAGTCCTCACCGTCGGTGGTGATCATCATGCCGCGCATGCCCAGCGCCCAGCCGCCCATGTTCGTCAGCACGATGGCCATGGCCGGCAGAATGGCGTGTCGGATCAGGCTGCCGATGTAATCGAGATTGAGGCCTTCCGGATACTGGCTGTCCACGCCTCCGCTGAACGGCAGCCATTGCAGCCAGAACGCGAAGATGAACATCAGGATCAGGCCGAAAATGAACGGCGGGATCGACGAGAACGTCAGCGCGATCGGAAGAGCGGAGCGCACCGCGCGCGGCGTTTTGCGCCAGCCCATGAGTGCGCCGATCAGGTTCCCGAGCAGGAACGTGACGATAGTGGCGAAGGAAAGCAGTCCTACCGTCCACGGGACTGCGCGGCCGATCATCTCATCGACGCGCGACGGGAACTGCGTCAGCGAATAGCCGAAATCCAGCGTCAGGCAGGCCCACAGCCAGTTCAGGTACTGCACGTACCACGGGCCGTCGAGGCCGAACTTGGCGCGCCAGGCTTCGATCATTACTTTGCTGTTTTCGATGTAGCCGGACTGCACCGTCATGCGCGACACCATCGCTGCCACCGGATCGCCCGGTGAGAGCCGGGGGATGATGAAAATCAGCGTGGCGCCGATGAAGATGGTAAGCAGCCAGAGAAGCAGTCGGCTGACGATATAACGTCGGTTGATCCCACCCATGTTGCATTCAAAGAGAAACGTAAACAGATCGTAGGGTCGCTTCGAAAGTGCGCACGTACATCACGGGCGAGCGGCTTTCGAAAAAGAACCTGCCGACACGAAGTATCGGCAGGTTGTCGACGTTCCGAACAGAAGGAGGGCCCACCGAACGCGCTGCACCACGAGGATGCGCTTCACATTCGGTGGAACCCGGCATGCACGCCGTTCTTACTTCGCCGGCTTGATGCCGAGCAGAATGTCGAACGTGGACTGCCACCACGTCCACGACGGAGCGTACTTGTTCTTGTCGGTCGGCCAGTTCGTCCAGTAGGTCTGGTCGAACGGAACGAGCTTCTTCGCCTGCGCGATCGGGATGTTCGGCAGTTCCGCGAGGTACTGCTCCATCGCGCTCACGAAGAGACCGTCGATCTTGCGATCGCCGAGCGGCAGCGTCGACATGGCGTTGACCGCCTCGTCGAACTTGGCGTTGCTCCAGCGCCACGGATTGCGGTTGGCGCGCTCGCCGGTCGCAACCACGTACTTGCCGTTCAGGTTCTCCAGCGTGGCCCACGGCTCGTTGACCGAACCGCAGGTGTGCCAGCCGGCGCGGGCCTCGAAGTT
>JBIIIA010000454.1:0-2935 GCA_044235195.1 Thermoflexales bacterium | reverse complement strand
CGAAAAGGATTCTCGATTATGCAAATTCCATCATTCTTCACGATCCTGCGATCCGCGCGGCTCGTCGGCATCGGCGCGACGCTGCTTCTGGTTTCGGCCTGCGCCGTTCCGACGCCGCCTGCGGAGACGACCAAGCTCAAACTGTGTTACAACAACACCGGAATCCAGACTTTTCTGCCGCGCTACGCATCGCGCGCGGGAATTTTCAAGGAATACGGCCTCGAAATCGAAGAAGTGCTCTTCCGCGGCGCCCCGAATTCCACTGCGGCGTTGATCAGCGGCGAAGTCGATCTATGCCAATTTGGGGTCGATGCCACCGTCAGTGCAGTGGCGGCGGGAGCGGACCTGGCGGTCCTCGGTGCGTTCTTCAATCGCGACGCGTCGCAGCTGATTGCTTCGCCCGACATCCGTTCCCCGCAGGATCTGAAGGGGAAGAAAGTGCTCGCCAACCGTCCGAACACGCCGACGACGCGCTTCACGATTGTGTATCTCGAAAAGTACGGAGTGTCCGCCGACGAAGTGGAGCTGGTGGACATCGGCAACGGCACCGTGGCGGACCGGGTGAACGGGGTCTTGACCGGCAATGCCTCCGCCACGCTGGTGACGAGCCCGGTCGATGCGGCGCGCGCCGTGCAGCAGGGCGCCGTCGTGCTGATCGGTGCCGACGAGGTGAAGGCGGGCGACCGCATCTCGGGCGCGATCACCGTGAGTCGCGCCCGCATGGCGAAGCAGCGCGACGCCTACGTGCGCTTCATGAAAGCGATGCATACGGCCGCGGCGCGCATTCCCAGCGACGAAAAGGGCGTCGCAGCGGCGGTGGCCGACTTCAGCAAGCTCGATCCGCAGAAGGACGCCGAACTGATATCGATCATCTACAGAGACTACCTGCTGAAGTACGTCGATGTGGTGCCCTATCCCTCGATGTCGGCACTGCAGGCGCAGATCGACGCATTGGCCAAGGATGTGCCGAACGTCGAGGGCACCAGGCCGGAAAAGTACGTGGATACGTCGATCATCGACGAACTGGTGGCGTCCGGGTTCATGAAGAAGTAACAGGGCACATCGCATGACGGACGCCGTGGCCGGAATTTACGAAGCCTTCGTGCGCATCGCACAGGAGAATGGCGAGCGATTCGCGCTGCGCGGCGACGGCGACTACACCTATGCGCAGCTGCATGCCGCCGTGGAGCGCATGGCGGCGCGAATCGCGGCACACGATGACGACGGCCCCGTGCTGGTCATGGGGCCGCTGGCATCCGAAACGATCGTGATGATTCTGGCGGTGCTGGCGGCCGGCCGCGTCGTCGGCGGGCTCGACTCTGCACTGCCGGACGACCGGCTGCGCGAGCAGATCGCACTGTTGAAAAGCCGCGTGATCTGCCTGCCGGCGAGCGAGCGCCAGCGCTTGAAAACATTGTCGGTCGAAGACCTGACGGTCATCGATGCCGGGTCGAATGCAGAACCGGCCTCGGGGCGACGGACGAGCTCGACGCAGCCGGATGATCCGGCGTTTATCTTGTTCACATCCGGTTCGACCGGGCGACCGAAGGCTGTGATTCAGCCGCACAGTCGCTATCTACGGCTGGCGACGCAGTTCGAGTCCGGCAAGATCAAGCGTGTGCTGCTGTGGCGGTCCCTGGCGTATTCCGGCGGCATCAGCGCCCTGCTGAAGACGCTGCTGACGGGAGGGACCGGTTATCTCTATCGCTTGAAAGAGCGCGGCCTGAGTGGGCTGTCGCACTATCTTCAGGACAATGGCATCGACAATCTGACGCTGCCGGTGAACATGTTTCGGGAGTACCTCACGCTTATGGAACAGGGGGAGCCGCCGCCCAGAATTTACAGCCTGCGGGTGGCCGGCGTGATCTACGGCCGCGACTTGAGGCGTGCGCGTGGACTGCTGCGCGCCGACACGCAAATCACCAACGGCTACTCCATATCCGAGGCATTTCTCGTCGCACAGAACGTGTGGACGTCGAGCGATGTCCTGTCGGGTGACGACGAAATCGTGCCGGTCGGCCGGCCGCTTGCGGCCGAGACGGTCGAACTGCGCGACGACGACGGCCGCGTCGTCGCCGTCGGCGAGACCGGCCGCATCTATCTGCGGGGGCCCGAGCTGGCGCTGGGCTACTACGGCGACGCAGAAGCGACGGCGGCGCGATTTCGGACCATCGATGAGACCGGCCTGCGCGAGTACGACACCGGAGACATCGGATCGTTCGGGGCCGATGGGCAGCTGCGCGTGCACGGGCGCGCCGACGGCGTGGTGAAGGTGCGCGGCGTGCGCATCGGTCTGGATGAAGTCGACGGCGCGCTGACGGGGCTGCCCGAGGTGCAGCAGGCCGTAGCGTACGTCGTGCAGACGGACGATGAAGAAGAGCTGGGCGCGACGCTGACGCTGCGCGCGGGCGCCGATCTGGACATGCAGCGCCTGCGCGAGGCGCTGCTGCCCGTGCTTGCGGAGGCGAAGATTCCGAGCGCAGTGCGGGTGGCGACGCAGCTGCCGCGGACGCACACGGGCAAAGTGGATCGCCGCGCGGCGCAAGCCGCAGCTGCCGACCTGCCGCGGCTCGCGGCGCGCGCGACGAACGCAGCGGCGCCGCCGAAAGGTGAAATCGAACGCCAGCTTGCGCAGATCTGGAAGGACGTGCTCGGCCGGCGCGTGGATGACCGCCATGCCGATTTTTTCGCACTGGGCGGACACTCCCTGAAGGCGATGCGGCTGATCGCGCAGGTCGAAAAACGCATGCATGTCGCGCTGACGATGGCCGACATCGCGCAGGGGCCGTCGCTGCTGGAGCAGGCGGTTCTGGTGAACGAACGAATGCGGCGCGGCCCGGCGGAATCGGCGAGCCGGCCGGCGCTGGTGACCTTCGCGGAGCAGGGCGCGGGCGCGCCGATCTGCGTGGTGCCTCCGAGCAACGGAACGGCGATC
>JBIIIA010000102.1:0-9772 GCA_044235195.1 Thermoflexales bacterium | reverse complement strand
GCGAAGTGTTTCCCGCCGATCCGTTGACCATCGACGCCGTGCTCAAGCGGCTCGGCAGCGGCCTGGCGTGCAACCTGCCGTCGCGCAACCTGGACGATTACCGCAGCGCCGGCAAAGTCGGCGCGATCGCGGCACTGCACCCGTTCTACAACGGCAGCGTCGCCACGCTCCGCGCGGCCGGTGTGCCGATCATCAGCGGCGCCCCGGTCGGCCCGGAAGCCACGTACGGCTGGATCAAGGGCATCGGCAACGCGCTCAAGCTCGATGCTTCGCTCGTCGAATCCGTCGCCGCCGACGAGCGCGACAAATGCCTCGCCATTCTGCGTCAGTTCAGCCTGACCGGTGCCAAAGTGCATGTGTGCGGCTACGAAGGCAACGAGCTGCTGTATGCACGCCTGCTCGTCGAGGCTGGCGCGCAGGTGCCGTACATCAGCACCTCGATCGGCAAGTCGCTCTACACGGCGGCTGACGAGGCATGGCTGAAGTCGCGCGGGACGAAGGAGATCGTGTATCGCAAGACGCTCGAACAGGACGTGCGCGCACTCGATGCCTATCGGCCGGACCTCGTCCTCGGCACCACATCACTCGCCGCCGAGGCCAAACAGCGTGGCATCCCGGCGATGTATTACACGAACATGCTCTCGGTGCGCCCGCTCTTCCTCGGCGCCGGGCTGGCCGGCACGGTATCGCTCGTGCGCGGTGCGCTCGAAAATCGGCAGCGCTACGAATGGATGCGCGAATTCTTCGAAGGCGCGCGGCCGGACGAGGCGACGGCGATCGTAAACACGATGGACTGAAAATGGATACCGAACTTCCCAACATTTCCACCGGCGGCAAGAAACACGCGCCGATCAAACTCATCCGCGATCTGGAGAGCACGTCCGGCTACTGGGCGGCGATCTGGACGATGTGCTGCATGCCCGACGTGCACGTGGTCTGCGATGCGCCGATCGGCTGCTACAACCTGATCGCGCAAGCGGTCACCGATTACACCGACGCCATCGCGGACATCCCGAACGTGACGCCCAGCACCATGCGCGAGCAGGAAGTGACCATGCTGGGCACCGCCGGCCGCGTGCGCAGCACGGTGGAAGCAGTGCGCCGCCTGCATCCGGACCGCGAGGTCATCGTCGTCAGCACGGCCGAAAGCGAGATGATCTCTTCGGATCACGGCGACTGGCTGGGCAAGATGTCGCCGCCTGTGCCGTTCTTCTGGAGCCGCTCGCTCGAAGGCGACGAGTTCGAAGGCCGTGATCGTTCGCTGATGTTCCTCTGGGAAAAATTCGGCGCACCGCAGGCGCGGCCGCAGACCGACTCACTGACGGTGAACATCATCGGTCCGACGTACGGCTGCTTCAATGCGCCGTCGGACCTGCACGAACTCAAGCGCCTGATCGAAGGCGTGGGCGGCCGGGTCAACCTGGTGTATCCGTACGAATGCCGGCTGAGTGACACGCCGCGGCTGTCCGAGTCGGCGGTCAACATCGTGTTGTATCGCGAGTTCGGCGAGAGCCTGGCGCAGGCGCTCGGCAAGCCGTATCTCTTCGCGCCGATGGGCGTGCAGCAGACGACGCAGTTCCTGCGCGATTTGGGTGCGCTGCTCGGCACGTCCGCGCAAGCTGAGGAATTCCTGGCGCGCGAAAAGAAGACCACGCTGGCGCCGCTGTGGGATTTGTGGCGCGGCGTGCAAAGCGACTGGTTCGCGACGACCGAATTCGCCGTCGTCGCTGGCAAGACGTATGCCGACGGCCTCGTGCGCATGCTGGCCGACGAGCTCGGCATGAAGCTGCAGTTCGTCGCGTCGCGTCCGTATCAGCGCGGCGAGATGGACAATATCGCAATTCGCGACGCACTGCACAAGAAGCAGCCGGGCTTCGTGTTCGGCAGCCTCAACGAGAAAATCTATCTCACCGAGGCCGGTGCGAAGGCGACGTTCTTCATTCCGGTGGCGTTCCCCGGTGCGATCGTGCGACGCGCCCTCGGCACGCCGTTCATGGGATTCTCCGGCGTCGTCTATGTGGTGCAGGAGATGGTCAATCGCTTCTACGAGATCGTGTTCAACTTCCTGCCGTTCGACGATGTCAAGGCGGCCGGACAGATGCGACAGGCCGACAATCCGTTGACCGGCGCGAGCAATTTGAAATGGACGGACGATGCGCGCGAGAGATTGGATTCCCAGCTCGACGGCATTCCGTGGCTTAGCCGCATCAGCGCGACGCGCGAACTGCGCAGCGCCGTGGAGCGCTACGCACTGCGTTCGCAGGTGCAGGAAGTGACGCGCGAAATCGTGGAGGCGGCCATCGCGGCGAGTTGATAGGAGCGTCGAAATCTCGCATGGATACATCGTGATTCGCGGACTCCACTCGGGGTTTCGACGGCGGCCGCCTCTCTTCGACGATACTTTCCCCTATGGCATTCCAGGTCAAAAAGAAAGGCAAGTTGACGTATTACACCCAGGGTGATGCACCTGTTCTTTCGGCACTCGTGACGGAAGAACAGGTGGATGGTGATCTGCGCATTCACTTCGCCGGGCTGACCGGCGGTTACTCGGCGAAAAGCGTCCTCGGCCTCGATGAGCTCGTGACGATGGATCCCGATCGCGAGATCCCGCTGGTGTTTCAGTGCTGGGAGAAGTGGCTGCGCGACGCCGGCATCTGCCAGTCGATCGCCGAGGTCGACTTCATCGAGATGCATGTGTTCGGTTGCCAGCCGAAGTCGCCGCATCCGCTCGTCGAGCCGGTGGCATATCAGGCAGAACTCGATCGCCTGCGTGCGGCGTACGCGCGCGCGTATCGCAACTGGTGGACGACTCATTGTCCCGACAACGGATTGCCGTGCCGATTCACCGTGCACGTCGTCGACGTTCCGGACAGAGCTGCTTCGTACGAGTTTTACAGCGTCGGTCTGTTGCAGCGCGGCGATCGAAATTCAGCGTGAGTCATGGCTGCGGCAAAATCACTCGGCGAAAAGCTGCTTGCATCTGCGCTCGTCCTGCTGATCGTCGGTGTGTTCGCCGTGACGATTTCCGGCGCGTCGATCTACGACGATGCGGTGGAAATTCAGCAGATGGCGGAAGTCGGCCTGCGTGATGCATGGTCGCTTCGCTTGAACGGTTACTATCGCCCGCTGCGGACGTACGCGTGGGTGGCGGTTCGCGATGCATTCGGCTGGTTTTCGCCGTCGGTGCTGCATTGGTTGAATCTGGCCGCGCATACCGTCGCTGCGACGCTGTTGTATCGCCTGGCTCGTCGCCGCAGCGGCGTTGTCGCTGCGGCGGCGACGAGCGCCGTCTTTGCGTTCTTTCCCTGGTCCTATGAGGCGGTGTTCTGGGCTGCAGCGGTGAATCACCCTGCGATGCACGCGTGCGGCCTCGGGGCGCTGCTCTGCGTCATGGCGCGGCGTCCGAATGCCAGGACGGCTGTGGCGGGTGCCCTGCTGTCGGCGGCGGCATTGCTCCTGCACGAACTCGCCGTCCTGTACGTCGTGTTCGCGTTTTGTGCGGCGCTGCTGCGCGGTCGAACGCGCATTTCAATTGCTGCGCTAACCCCGGCCCTGATCGGACTGGTGCTGTTTGCCTCGATGCGCGTCTTCGTGCCTCCCACGACGGCGACGCGCATGGACGGCGATCTCGTGCGCATCGCGAATAACCTGCTGATCCTTCTGCAGGCGCCCGCCGTGCCGTGGGTGGTTCTCCTGCGCAGCGGCTTAGGCGTGATCGGTTTGCCCACTCAGATGGAGCGCACGCAGATTCTTCTCGCCGCTGCGGCGTTGTTCTTCGCGTGCACGCTCGTGCCGGCATGGCGATCGCGCCGCGGTCGTGCGACGTGGGGCATCGGCTTCGGCATCTGGCTCGTGTTTTCCGCGGCGATTGCGGCGAGCCTGAGCGTGGAGTATCTGCTCACCAGCCCGCGCATGCATTACGCCGGCGCGATCGGCATCGCGTTGTGCGTCGGGGCGGCCGTGTCGGTGCTATGGACGCGCGAGTCGAAAATCTTGCGTGGATTCCTGGCCGTGCTGATGGTGTCGTGGATCGGCTGGTGTGCGTCTTACGTTTCCCTGCGCGGTATCGAAAATGCACGCATCGGAGCGGCGCTGCGCACGATCGGCGTCGACGTCGCTGCGTCGCCGCCCGATGCGCGCGTTCTCGTGGTGAACTTCCCGTTCTGGAACGCACCGCGCTATCCGGCGTTTCTGTTGGGCAATGAGGGCCTGCAGATCTATCAAGAGGGAGGAAGCGGACCCGATGGATTCATGTATGCCCAGAACGGCGTGCGTCGGCCGACGTGGTTTCAATCGATGCCGACGGCGGATTCGGACGACACTGCTTTTCGCTATGCTCTCTACGAAGGCGCTGCGCCGGAATCTCTGCACGATGTAACGCACATCTATCGTTTCGAATACGACGATCCCGGCGTGCGTGTGCGTCGCGTGGCGGTTCGTGGAAACGTCGTGCGTGTTCCATCGAGTGTCGCGACATCGACAGCGGCTTTCACTGCGCCGCCGGATGATCGCGATGCGCTGCGGTTGTCGATCCGGGAAGCACGCGTCTGTGGAGCGCAAGTTCATCTCGATCTCGAATGGGAGATGCTGAAACCCGTGCCGTCCGACCTCACGGTGTTCGTGCATGTCTACGACGCACGCGGCGATCGCCTCGTCGCAGCGGACGCTGATCCGGCGGATGGGATGATCACGCTCGGTTCTCTGGACGCCGGTCGTTCTCTGCGTGAGACGCGCGCCATTGCTCTTCCATCCGAAGGTGCGCCGGGAAATCATTCGGTTCGCGTGGGCGTATACAGGCGCAGCGACGGAAGCAGGCTGGCCGCGCGAGCCATCGACGGTGTGGTGTTGTCGGGCACGGAACTCGAAGCAGCGTTGGATTCGTGTCGCTGACGAGCGGTGGAGGACAGAATCGCGTTTTCAGGCGATCGTGTCCGGTGTCAGGTGGCCGGATCCCGGGAAGAGCCGCGCCGTCTGGGTGGCGAAGAGCGGCGAATTCGCGAGCAGATCGGTCGGCGCTCCGTCCAGCAGAATGCGTCCGTCTCCTAAAAGAACGACGCGATCGGCGAGCGCGGCCGCCAGCTCGACGTCGTGCGTGACGAGCAGGATCCCGGCGCCGTCGTCGCGCATGCGGCGCAGGTACGCGATCAGGCGCGTACGCGATGCATGATCCAGCCCGCGCGTCGGCTCGTCGAGCAGCAGTGCTTGCGGCTGCGTGACGCACAACGCGGCGAGCGCCACGCGTTGACGTTCGCCGCTGCTCAGATCGCGTGGATAGCGCCGTGCGACGTCGGCGAGATCGAACTGGGCGAGCGTGGCAGCGATGCGTTCGTCCGTCACGGCCATGCGATGGTTGCGCAGCGTGATGCGCAGTTCGTCGGCCACGGTGTCTGCGAAGAGCAGCGTGTTCGGATCCTGCGGAACGTACGCCACGCGTGCGGCGATCGATGCGACGGTCTCGTGCGTGACGTCCTGTCCAGCAACGTGAATGCTGCCGCGCGTCGGGCGCACCAGGCCGATGATGCTCTTGAGCAGGGTGCTTTTGCCGGATCCGTTGCGGCCGAGGATTGCCGCGGACTGTCCCGCATCCAGCGCAAAATTCACGTCGTGCAGGACCGGCGTGCCGTCGTAGCCGGCGTCGAGCCGCTTGATCTGAATGAGCGGCGTCGCCGTGCGCGGGCCGAGTGCAGTCACTGCGCGCGGCTCGATTCGTTCGCGTGCTGCGAACGGGCGTCCTTCCTTGACGGACAGCGGCGTCGGCTGCCATCCGAAGCGATGCGCCAGCCGAACGACGGCCGGCGCGGCATCGTAATGCGAAAGGATTTCGCGTGAATCGCCGACGATCGGCGGTTCACCGCGCGCCGGCAGATGAACGACGCGGTCCGCGAACGGCGCGACGCGGTCGAGCCTGTGCTCGCTCAGCATGATCGTCAGGCCCAGGTCGTGGTTCAACCGGAGCAGGGCGTGCAGCACGTCCTCGGCCGATTTGGGATCCAGCTGCGACGTCGGCTCGTCGAGTGCGAGCACGCGCGGCCGCAGCGCCAGCGCCGAGGCGATCGCCGTGCGCTGCTTCTGGCCGCCCGACAGCGTGTCGATGCGTCGTCGGCGCAGATGCGCCAGCTCGAGGATGTCGAGCGTTTCTTCCAACCGCAAGCGGATCTGGGCCGGCGGCAGCGCTGCGTTCTCGAGCGTAAATGCGATCTCGTCCTCGACGCGATCGGTGACGAACTGCGCGTCGGGGTCCTGTGCGACGAATCCCACGTGGGTGCTCATTCGCTGCGGTTCCGTCACGATCGGATCTCGGCCGTCGACTCGCACGCTGCCGGCGACGGCGCCGCCGGTGAAATGCGGCACGAGCCCGTTCAGCGCGCGCAGAAGCGTGCTCTTCCCGGCGCCGCTCGGCCCGATGACCAGCGTGAACGATCCGTCCGGAATGTGCACATCGACGCCGGACAGCGTCGGAGAAGCCGCGTCCGGGTAGGTGAATGCGAATTTTTGGAAGTGGATCATTTGGCATGTTTTTCCGTGCGAGCGAACAACGCCGGCACGCAGAGGCCGCACAGCAGAGGCCCGAGCAGGACGGGGAAGTTCGGCCATTGCAGCAGTGGATACGGCGTCCATGCGGCGGCGGCTGCCGTCGGGAACGGGCCGCTCACTCCGAGCGCGGCGAGCGCTGCGCCGAGGATGCCGAGGATGTCGGCTGCTCGAAGGTGACGCCGGTGCAGCGTCGTGCGCGGCGCGTTGCGGCGCAGCAGATGGAGCGCGACGGCGATCATGGCGATCGCCGTAGCGCCGACGATCCACGCCGTCATCGTGTAACTCGTCGTCGTTCCCAGTATCCAGCTGCCGAGCAATCCGAGCAGACCGGCCACGATCAACATCGATGGTGGTCCATCTTGTTTCGCGTCGATGCTGCGCCCATAGCCGCGCGCTGCCATGGATTCCGCGAGCTGCATCGCATGCTCCAGTGAACCGACGAGCAACGGCATCAGCAGCGGCAGCCAGTCGCGCATTCCACGCATCGCATGCCCGCGCACGGCCTGCGCTTCGCGCACGTCACGCACGCGTCGCTGCATGTGGGGCACGTATGTCACGGCGATGACGACGACGACCGTGATCGGGTGCAGCGCTCGCGGCGTCATACTCAGGATTTCCGAGACGGGCAGAACCTGCTGCAGCACGCGGAAGGCATGCAGCAGGCAGAAGAGCGCGGCGGCGTTGACGGCGCCGTATGCCAGTGCTTCCGCGGTGATCGGCCCACCGACGAGCGGCAATGATTCGGGCAGCGTGACCAGGATCGTGTCGCCGGCGTGCGTCCACAGTGCATTCAACAGGGCGCCGATTCCGAGCATCCAGTGCAGCGGTGAAATTGCCGGCGTGCTTTGCATGCCGCGATGCGCTCGTCGCACGAGCTCGACGATGAGCGCGAGCAGCACGAGCACCAATGGATTGCGGCCGCTCCATGCACAGATGGTGACGGCGCTCAGCCACAGGATCCAGGCGAGTGGATGTTTCATGGCACGGCGATTCGGAATGTCAAACGCGAGCGGAAGCGTTGCAGTGCGCGCACGGCAGCCGGTGCGAACAGCGCAATCAGGACGGCATTGCCGAATGCGCCGAAAAGATCCCAGACGGCCGAAGTCGCGGCGTAATACGCCGCATACCGCTGCAGCACGGCGGCCGGACTGCCGAGCGCAGCTGGGTCGAGCGTGTACGGCCACGACCACAAATTCATGATGGCGCCGTATCCGAAGCCCCAGGCGAATCCGAACGCCGTAATGACGATGTGTTCGCGTCGATCGAACTTGTCGCGCAGGATCATGGCGAGCCAGCCGGCGCTCAGTCCCATCCAGCCTGCGGTGTACATCTGAAACGGCAGCCATGGTCCGATGCCTGCCGTGACGATCGCCGATGCGAGCAGGGAAAGCGATCCGAGGAGAAAGCCGAAGCGTGGGCCGTACGCGTAGCCGCCGCAGATGATGAGCAGGAACAACGGTGTGAAGCCTCCGGGCCCGGGCAGCGCCGTTTCCGCGAAGCGCAGCGCGGCATTCATGGCGGAGAGAATTCCGAGCAGCGCGATCTGTTTCACGCCGAGCGACGCGCGCTGCGCATCGAGCAGCATAGCGACGAGAGACAGCGTAATCAGCCCGGCCGCCATGATCGGTGCATCGGGACGCTGCGCATCGTGCTGCCCGGCGCTCCAGAACGGATGCAGAAAGGCCGCGATTCCGACGAGGCTGATGGTCAGGTGGGTTACTGTGCTCACCATGTCGAGGGCACATCTGCGTTCGTTCATGGCGCACCTCGCCGGCGGCGCATCCACCATATCGACGCGAGCAATACGGCGGCGGTGGCCACAAACGGAATTAAGCCTTGCGTGCTGGCATCGTCTGTCGCCGCTGCGGTGGGTGGCTGCGTGGGCGCAGTCGTGGGCGCTGGGACTGTGGGGACAACGCTGGGCGCAGCGGTTGGCGCCGCGACTGTGGGCGGCTGCGTGGGTGCAGTCGTGGGAGTTGCGACTGTGGGGACAACGGTTGGCGCCGCGACTGTGGGCGGCTGCGTGGGTGCAGTCGCGGGCGCTGCGGCTGTGGGGACGACGCTGGGAGCAGCGGTGGGTGCGGCGACGGTGGGCGGCTGCGTGGGAGCGGCTGCAGGCGTCATGCAGACTGCGTCGAGGTCGACGAGCGGCAGGCGCACGGATACGTTTTCGCCGTCTCCTGCGCTCCACGACCACGCGAAGATCGAGCCATCGACGATGATCGGCGCCGATACGCCGGCTGGGACGGTGCGCCATGCGCCGTCCCGCTGCTGCAGATAGTTCCAGAACGTGCAGTCGGCTCCCAACGACTGGCAGCGGCAGAAGCACGCTTCGGCAGGATGTCGGCAGCCTTGCGATCCGATCATGCACACGGCGTAGCCCATCGACGTGGCTTCCATGCGAGTGGTCAGGCCGACGCGGCGCAGCAGCTGCTCGCCGCTGATGGCGCTTTCGGAAAACCGCGCACAGTACGTTTCGACGCGGCCCTCGCCGTAATGCACGAGCAGAGCGGCGCGATGTGCCGGCGTCGTCTGTGCGGATGCATGCCCGCCGGCGCCGATGGCGGCGACGAGCACGCAGAAGAACAGCAGCTGTGCGCGGTTCATGACGGAGTTAGCGGACGCCGATCGGCTTGCGCAGCAGCGCCGGAATCGCTCCGGCGGTGGCGAGCACGTTGTCGTCGGCGAACGACTTCTGGAATCCGAATGCTCCGCCGTCGTTCGCCATGCGCACGATGAAGCTCAGCGGATTGCCGTGTCGCGCCGCCCACGATTCCGGCTGGTCACCGGCGGCGATGATCGTCTGCGCGACGAGAGCGGTCGAATTCACGTTGCTCTCCGTGCCGAACTCCGAGGGCACCTGATACGGGAATCCGCCGTCGGAATTCTGCAGACTGTGCAGATACCCGAGACCGCGGCCGGCGGAGCCGCGCTGCGCCGGCCGTCCGACGGCGATGAGCGCCTGCACTGCGACCGCAGTGGTGTCGACGTCGGCTTTGTCGCCTCCTGCGAAGGCCCATCCGCCGGAGGGCGCCTGCAGGCTCTCCAGCGTCGTCACCGCTTTTTCCGGCACGCGACTGCCGACGCGAGCGAGCGCCAGCATCGCCAGGGAATGGGTGAAGACGCTGTCTCCGATGACGCCGGTGTCCGACCGGTAGGCGGCCAGCAGTTTTTCGGCAAGATCGACGCCGGCGAATGCGCGCGGGTCGCTGTCGGCGGCGTGCACGGCCAGAGCGAT
>JBIIIA010000453.1:0-2953 GCA_044235195.1 Thermoflexales bacterium | reverse complement strand
CCGAGCAGAATCGAGCGGGAGGATTCCATGTGAGCGCGTGAATAGTGGATAGTGATAGCAGATAGCAGCTGCGCACTATCACTATCACTATTTGCTATCTACTCTCTACTGCCCCGCCAGCCGCGCTCGCCACGGCGTGGCCGTTTCGAGCACGGCGTTCAGCGCGCGGATGCGCTCGACGCCATGGACGTTCAGCCAGGCGAAGAAAGCGTCGGCGCCGCCCTGCACGAAATCGGGGATGCCGTCCTGCCACGTGGCGCGACCGCACAGCACGCCAGAGAACGGCGCGCGCGATTCCAGCGCCATGCGCAGCGTCTCGCGGAAGAGCGCGTCACTCACGCCGCCGCTCAGATAGATGAACGGCAAGTGCGTGGCCTCGGCGCCGGCGCGGAATGCGTCGAGCGCCTGCTCGCGCGTCTGCGCGAACGGCGTGCCCGGCGCGTGCGCCGACGTGCCTTCGACGAACTTCATGTTCACCGGAACTTCGACCTTCAGCACATCGACGCGGAAACGCTCGTCCGAAAAATCGCGCATCGTCTGCAGCACCTTGTGCGGCCGCACGCGCGCGTACTCGAGGCTCTTCTCGTCGGGGATCGCGTCCGTGTACGTGTACGGCTCGAGGAAGAAAATCACGTCCTCGGCGGCGCACTCGGCGCCGATGCGCTCGATCAGCGCATGCTTGCGGTCGTTGATTTCGGCCGCATCGTCCGGATCGTAATAGACCATCACCTTGATGCCGTCGGCGCCCTGCTCGATCAGCCGGCGCACCGAGAGATGTGACGGCAGGCGCAGCATGCGGCCGGGCGACGTGGTGTCGTAGCCGGTCTCTTCGTAGGAAAGAATCGCGCCGCACGACGACGCGCGCTGCTTCAACGCATCGGCGCCGTACTGCGGATCGAGCAGCACCGCGCTGGCGTGCGGCGTGAGCGCGCGCGAGACCACGGCTTTGAAGGCGATCATTTCGTCGTCCGTCATCGGGCGGCCGAGAAGATTGCTGATCGTCTTGCGCAGCGAGCCGCGCTGATCCATCGCGAGCGCCGTCAGTACGCCGGCGGAATTAGAGAGTGCGTCGAGGCGCCGGGCCTTGCCGGCGGTGAGGCGAAATTCGCGTGTCATGGAAGGCCGATTATCGCCGCCGCCGCGGCCCCGAGCAGGCCGGAATCGTCGCCGAGCTGCGCCGGCACGAATGGAATTTCGCGGTACGGCGGCATGGCGCACTCGCGCACCACGGCGCGCAGCGGCTGCCACAGTACGTCGCCCATCAACGCCACGCTGCCGCCGATCACCACGATGGCCGGGTCGAACAGGTGCAGCAGATTGACCATGCCGATGCCGATCACGCGCGCGGCATGGCGGACGATCGCCGCGGCCGCCGCGTCGCCCTGCGCTGCCGCCAGGCCGACCTCGCGCGCCGTCACGTCTTCGATGCGGCCGCCGGCGAGCGCGCGCATGATCGACGACTCGCCGTCCGCCAGCCGCCGCTGCGCCGCCGCGGCGATGGCCGGGCCGGCCGCCAGCGCCTCGAGCGCGCCGGGCAAACCGAAATGATCGACCGACGAATCGAAGCTCACCGAGTGGTTGCCGAGCTCGGTCGCCAGCCCGCGTGCGCCGAGCACCAGCCGATCGCCGAGGATCACGCCGCAGCCGATGCCGGTGCTGAGCGTGACGTACGCCATGTCGCGAAAGCCGCACGCCGCGCCGAAGCGCTGCTCGCCGAGCGCGGCGAGGTTGGCGTCGTTGTGCAGCACCGTCGGCAGCCCGAGCGCCTCGGCGAGCCGCGCGCGCAGCGGCACGTCGGTCCAGCCGAGCGTCGACGCATAGAGCACCACGCCGGTGAACGGATCGAGCGGGCCCGGCGCCGCCACACCGAGCGCAGCGGGCGCATCGTCGCCGGCAACTTCCCGAGCGGCCTCGACGATGCGCGCGATCACCGCATCGGCGCCCTGCTCCGGCAGCGTCGGCCGCCGCACGCGCCGCACGATGCGGCCGTCGGCATCGACCAGCGCGACGCGAAACGCGGTGCCGCCCAGATCGACGGCGAGGACGGGGGAAGACGAAGACATGCGGGGATGGTAGCAGAGTGGCTGCAGACGACTCACCTCCTTCCGAAAATCAAAGAAAAGAGGGGAGAGAAGTGAGAAACGAGTGATTAGCTCAAGCGCACTCTTCTCTCTTTCCTCACTCCTCTTCCCTCTTTTCTTCCAGGCAGCACGTGCGCACAGCACACTAAAATCGGAGGATGCGCACCCCCGCCGGCAAAGAGTGCCGCTTCTACTACTCCGACTATTTTCGCGGCCGCGAAAAGCAGGAATGTCGGCTGATCGAACGCAATCCGCAGGGCGGACGCTGGCAAGCCAAACACTGCGACAGCTGTCCGGTGCCGGACATCCTGCGGCAGAACGCATGCCCGAACCTGGTGCTCGAAGGGCGCGTGGAGAAGACGCTGCTCGGCCTGCGGGAACGCGTGCGCGTGTATGCGGTGTGCACGCAGCAGCGCGTCGAAGTCGTGAAGCCCGCCGTCGGCTGCGGCCACTGCCATGAGCGGTTGAACGTCACGGTCGCCGAGTGAACACGTATTTCTCCGAAGCCCATGCCCTGCACGCGCCGGCGAAGGAATTTCTCGACGGCGCGCTCGTCGACGTGTACGAAGCGCCGCGGCGGGCGGACATCGTGCTGCGCGCGGTGCGCGACGCCGCGCTCGGCCCGATCGCCGCGCCGCGCGACTACGGCATGGCCCCGATCGCGGCGATCCACGCACCTGACTACCTCGCATTCCTGCAGAGCGCGCACGCCCGCTGGCTGGAAGCCGGGCGGCCGGCCGACGCCGTCTACCCCGACACGTTCTTCAAGCCGGCGCATCGCCATCGTTCGTCGTACATCGGCGCGCAGGCCGGCATCTACGTGATGGACATGTCGGCGCCGATCACCGCCGGCACCTGGCGCGCGGCGTACG
>JBIIIA010000101.1:0-9798 GCA_044235195.1 Thermoflexales bacterium | reverse complement strand
TCTGCAGCGATCGCTCGCGTCGAACCGGCCTCAAATTCACACGTGGCTCAACACTCATTTCTTCTTTCCTGTCGTATTCATGCAATCAAACACAGGCTGAGAATGGCCTCTCCGCTCTCGCGTCGCCCTCAGCACCAATAAATGGCGATTGACAAAATTCAGCTTCTCTTATAAGGTAACCGATACTATATCATATAACTGTGCCGGCGTTACACCTCCCCCTCTTTCCCCATGATCATACATAACGACAATCTATTCGTCTTGGACGGCGGCCTCAGCAACCGCTCCGATTACTGGTCGCAGGATCTGCATCCGGAGTGGGCCGCGCTAAAGATTTTTCGCTATCTGCCCGGTCAGCGCATCGGAGCCGGCGTCGAGCCACACTACCACGACAACGACGAATTCTGGCTGTTCGTCACCGGCCACGGCGAGGTCTGGCTGGATGGCCGCACCGCACCCATCACGCCCAACACGCTCATCTATACCCCGATGGGAACGGTGCACCGCTTCCAGATGTTCACCGACTTCTCGAACGTCCCGGCGGTCACCGTTCTTGAGCGCGCCAAACGCCCCATCCATATCCTGACGGAAGTGCACGGCCCGCCGACCCCGACGGTGCCCGGCTTCATCATCCCGGGCGGCGAAAACAACGGTCCATTTCCCGATCGCGGGCCACGCTGCCCCGTGGGTGAAATGCGCGCCCTCTCCATCGCCCCCGGCGAACAGCACAACGCCGACGCCGTCAAAAGCACCGAATACTGGGTCGTGCTGGATGGCGCGCTCCAGCTGAATGCCGGATCGGTCACCGTCGAACTGACGACCGGCGACCTCGCCATCATCCGCAGCGGCGGCGAGCGCCGCATCTCGTCCGCGCGCGGCGCCACCGTGGCGCTGGCCAGCGAATGACTCTCATGAACGGACTGCTCTCCGAAAAAGTAGCCCTGGTCACCGGCGCGGCCTCCGGCATCGGCCGCGCCTCGGCCCGCCTCTTCGCACGCCAGGGCGCACGCGTCGTCCTGGCCGACGTCAACGACGACGACGGCCGGGCTGCAGCCGCCTCCATCACCGGCGAAGGCGGCGAGGCGCTGTTCGTCCGCACCGACGTCGGCCAGTCGGACGATATTCGCGCCCTCGTCGATGCCGCCGTCGAACGCTTCGGCCGGCTGGACGTCGTCTTCAGCAACGCCGGCTTCACCCCGCAGGGCGACGCAGTGGAAACCAGCGAGTCGGACTGGGATCGCACCCTCGACGTCTGCCTCAAGGCTTCATACCTGCTCGCACACTGCGCCGTGCCCATCATGCGCCGAAACGGCGGCGGCTCCTTCGTCATCACCGGCTCGGTGCATTCCATCCGCGGCTACGCGCGCAGCACCGCCTATCAAGCGGCCAAAGGCGGGCTGACAGCGCTCACCCGCGCCATGGCCGCCGATTTCGCACCTGCCATTCGCGTGAACGCCATCCTGCCCGGCGCCGTGCAGACTGGCCGCCCCGGCGCCCTGCGCCAGGACCAGATCGACATGATGGCCGGCATGTGCGTCATGCGACGCATCGGCCAGCCCGAGGACATCGCCAATGCCGCCCTCTTCCTGGCATCCGACATGTCTTCCTACATCACCGGCCAATCCCTCGTCGTGGACGGTGGACTCACTTCCATCATTCAAGTTCCTTCGTAGAGCACGCAGCATCACCATCGAATTTTTGGAGATCACACATGGAGATGTACATCAACGGCGCATGGATCGACGCTCCGCAGCGCACGACGATCACCTCCGCCTTCACCGGCGAAGTCGTCGACACCGTCCCGGCCGCCGGCCCGGAGCACGTCGAACTGGCGCTGGCCGCCGCGGTGCGCGGGGCCGCCGCCATGGCCCGCCTGACCGGACACGAACGCTATCAGATCCTGATGCGCGCAGCCGACCGCATCGGCGCCTGCCTCGAAGACCTGGCCCAGACCATCAGCCTCGAAGAGGGCAAGCCCCTCAACGAATCACGCGGCGAAGTCGGCCGCGTGCCGGATTTCCTGCGCCTGTGCGCGCACGAAGGCACGCAGGCGCGCGGCGAAACGCTGCCGCTGGACTCGAACGCCGGCACCAAAGGCAAACTCGGCATGACACTGCGCGTGCCGTGCGGCGTGGTGGTCGCCATCACCCCCTTCAACTATCCGCTGCTGCTGGTGATGCACAAAGTCGGCCCGGCGCTGGCCGCCGGCAACGCCGTCATCCTCAAGCCGGCCGCCTCCACACCGCTCACCGCGCTGAAATTCACCCGCATCCTCATCGAGGCCGGCCTGCCCGAAAACGCGCTGCAGTGCATCACCGGCTCCGGATCCACCCTCGGGCCGATGCTGTGCGCCGACGATCGCGTGCGCAAAATTTCGTTCACCGGCAGCACGTCCGTCGGCGAGACCATCACCCGCGTCGCCGGCGTCAAGCGCATGTCGCTCGAACTCGGCGCCAACTCGCCGCTCGTCGTGCTGCAAGACGCCGACCTGGATGCGGTCTCCGCCGCCACCGCCCTCGGCGGCTACGTCAACGCCGGACAAGTGTGCATCTCCACGCAGCGCGTGCTCGTCGCGCGCACGGTCTACGCCGATTTCCTCGACGCGCTCAAGCCCCGCGTCGAAGCCATCAAGGTCGGCGATCCGCTGCACGCCGATACACGCCTCGGTCCGATGATCTCCGAACGTGAGGCGCAGCGCGTCGACGCCTGGATCGACGACGCCGTGCGCAACGGCGCGCGCGTGGTCACCGGCGCGCAGCGCAGCGGCGCGCTCTACGCACCCACCATCGTCGCCGACGTCAAGCCCGAAATGCGCATTTCCTGCGACGAGCTCTTCGGCCCGGCCGTGGCCGTCACACCCGTCGACGACCTGAACCAGGCCATCGCCCTGGCCAACGATTCGCGCTACGGCCTCGGCGCCGGAATCTTCACCCAAAATCTCGACAGCGCCATGCGCTTCGTCCACGAAGTCCAGACCGGCAACGTGCACGTCAACTGGACGCCGCTGTGGCGCGCCGACTTCATGCCCTACGGCGGCTTCAAGGGCAGCGGCATCGGCAAAGAGGGGCCGCGCTACGCCATTCAGGAAATGACCGAATTGAAAACCGTCGTCATTCACGGCGTCCCGATGTAACGACCGCCTCGACGCGATCCATCGCTTTCTTCCGAAACGCACAACGCACAGGAGCAGCATGTCCACACCCAACCCATCGGCGCACGCCACGATTCGCCTGACGATGGCGCAGGCCGTCGTCAAATATCTGCAAGTCCAGCACAGTGAACGCGACGGCAGCCGCCGACGCCTGGTGCCCGCCATGTTCGGCATCTTCGGGCACGGCAACGTCGCCGGCATGGGACAGGCGCTGTTCGAATACGGCCACTCGCTGCCGTACTACCAGCCGCGCAACGAGCAGTCCATGGTGCATACCGCCATGGGCTTCGCCAAGGCCTCGCACCGTCTGTCCACGCTGGCCTGCACCGCCTCCGTCGGCCCCGGTTCCACCAATATGCTGACCGGCGCCGCCACCGCCACGATCAATCGCATTCCGGTGCTGCTTCTGCCCTCCGACTACTACGCCACACGCCGTCAGGGCCCGGTGCTGCAGCAGCTCGAACATCCGGTCTCGGCCGACCTGAGCGTCAACGACTGCTTCCGGCCGGTCAGTCGCTTCTTCGACCGCATCTCGCGACCGGAGCAGCTGCTGACGGCGCTGCCGGAGGCGATGCGCGTGCTCACCGATCCGGCCGAAACCGGCGCCGTGACGATTTCACTGCCGCAGGACATTCAGGCGGAAGCCTACGACTACCCGGCGCATTTCTTCGGCGAACGCGTCTGGCGCATCGAACGCCGCCTGCCGCACCCGCAGCGCATCGAGGAAGCCGCCGCGCTGCTGCGCGACGCCCGCCGCCCGGTCATCATCGCCGGCGGCGGCGTGCTGTACTCGCAGGCCAGCACCGAGCTGCAGGCGTTCTCGGAATCCTTCGGCATCCCCGTCGGCGAAACGCTGGCCGGCAAGGGCGCCGTCGCGCGACCGTCGCCGCTCCTGCTCGGCGGCTTCGGCGTCACCGGCAACCCGGCCGCCGGGCGCATCGTCGCCGAGGCCGACCTCGTCATCTGCATCGGCACCCGCCTGACGGACTTCAGCACCGGCTCGCTGTCGGCCTTCGCTCATCCGGATGTGCGCTTCATCCACATCAACGTCGCCGGGCACGACGCCTACAAACTCGGCGCGCTGCCGGTCCTGGCGGATGCGCGCGACGCCCTGCGCGCCCTGCACGCCGCCGCCGCCGCCGCCGGCATTCAGCCCGATCCCAACTATCTGCGCGACATCGCCGCCGCACGCGCCGAATGGCAGTCGCAGCTGCGCTCGCACGCCGCCGCGCCCGCCGCCGGCGAAATCATGAACCAGGGCGTGCTGATCGACGTGGTCAACGCCGAGGCACAGCCCGGCGACACCATCGTCGCCGCGGCCGGCAGCCCGCCGGGCGATCTGCACGAGATGTGGGACGCCACCGGCGAGCGCCGATGCCACATCGAATTCGGCAACTCCTGCATGGGCTACGAAATCCCGGCCGGCATCGGCATTCGCATGACGCAGCCGCAGGGCGAGGTGTTCGTGCTCATCGGCGACGGCACATACTGCATGAACCCGATGGAGCTGATCACCGCGTGCATGGAGAAGCTCAAGATCACCGTGATCGTCTCCGAGAACCACGGCTTTCAGATCATCCGCCGCCTGCAGATGGCGCGCGCCGGCCGCAGCTTCGGCAACGAATTCCGACAACGCGACGACTCGAATCGCCTCGAAGGCGAATATCAGCAGATCGATTTCACCAAGAACGCCGAAAGCATGGGCGCCCGCGTCTGGCACGTCTTCACCCCCGAAGATCTGCGCAGCGCCATCCGCGAAGCGCGCGCCGAGACGCGGCCGTGCGTCGTCGTCGTCGAGACGCAGAAGTTCAACTTCCTGCCCAGCGGCGGCGTGTGGTGGGACGTCGCCCCGTCCGAGGTCACCAACGACGGCGTCACGCAGGAACTGCGCGCCGCCTACGAAGAGGAACGCCAGCGGCTGCAGCGCTTCTATTACTAGCCCATCGCACGCCCGGCTCGATTCACACACCATGAATTCCCTGACGAAGATCACCATCGGAAGCGCCCCCGACAGCTG
Organism: Thermoflexales bacterium; assembly: GCA_044235195.1. Lineage (GTDB taxonomy): Bacteria > Chloroflexota > Anaerolineae > J036 > Brachytrichaceae > CANJQH01. The sequence continues at coordinate 4,630 of JBIIIA010000101.1, read as the reverse complement.
GGGCGTCTGGTTCGGCAGCGACCCGCGGCAGACGCCGTGGCGCCGCTTCCTCGACGAAATCGTGCAGGCCGGCTACACCTGGACCGAGCTCGGCCCCTACGGCTATCTGCCGACCGACGTGCCCACGCTCAAGTCCGAACTCTCACAGCGCGGGCTGCGCGTGTCCGGCACCTTCACGCAGGCCGATCTGGCGCGCCCCGACGTCTGGCCGGCACTTCAGCAGCAGGTCTTGCAGACCGGTGAGCTCCTCGCCGAGCTCGATGCCCGGTTCCTCGTCCTCATCGACGCCGCCTACACCGACGAACGCACCGGCGCGGCTACGCATGACAGCCGCCTCGACGACGCCGGCTGGAAACGCCTGATCGACGCCGTCAATCGCGTCGAAGAGCTGGCGCGCACCCGCTTCGGCCTGCAAACGGTCTTCCATCCGCACGCCGACACCCACGTCGAATATGCCGATCAAATGGAACGGCTGCTCGCCGACGCCGAACCACAGGTGATGATGTGCCTCGACACCGGGCACCTGGCCTATCGCCACGGAGATCCGGTGTCGTTCATGCGCCAATGGCACACGCGCATTCCGTACCTGCACGTCAAGAGCGTCGACGGCGTCATCCGCGACCGCGTCGAGGCGGAGGGAATTCCGTTCGCACACGCCGTCGCCATGGACATGTTCTGCGAACTATCGCGCGGCGTAGTCGACTTCGTCGCGTTTCGCGATGTGCTGAGCGAGTGCGACTATCGCGGCTGGGTCATCGTCGAGCAGGACATGTACCCTGCGCCGTTCGACAAGCCATTGCCGATCGCCGCACGCAACCGCACCTACCTGCGCGACATCGGCATCGGCTCGTAGTATTCGCCGCTCCTGCAGTTGTCGCAGAGGTGAACCTCCCTTACCATGCCCGGCATGCGTCGACGGCCCCCGCCCGCTCCGAAGCTGGCCACCCCCGAAGTGGTCTTTCAACCGAGCACGTTCGCCGCGATTCAGTCCGGCGTGCGCCGCGTCGCCGCCGCGGTGCGCCCGACGCTCGGGCCGCTGGCGCGCGTCGTCGCCGTCGAGAACCTCAATCGCACCGATGCGCCGGAACTGCTGGATGACGGCGCACTCATCGCCCGCCGCATCGTCGAACTCGCCCCGCGCGGCGCCGACGTCGGCGGCATGCTCCTGCGCCAGGCGCTCTGGAAAATGAGCCGCGAAGCAGGCGATGGCTCCGTCACCATGGCGGTGATGTACGAATCCGTGCTGTCGCAGGGCATCCGCCATGCCACCGTCCTCGGTGCGAATTCCATGCTGCTGCGCGCCGGGCTCGAACGCGGACGCCGTGCCGTCGTCGATGCGCTGCGCAGTACGGCCGCACCACTGAAAGGGAAAGCCCAGATTCACGGCATCGCCCGCAGCATGTGCTACGCCGATCACGAGATGGCCGATGCGCTCAGCGAGATTTTCGATTACGTCGGCGCCGAAGGACTGATCGTGGTCGAAAAAGGAAATTCGCTGCGCCTCGAATGGGAATATATCGCCGGGACGTTCTGGCATCTCAGCGGCTGGTTCTCGCGCCTGCAGGTCACCGACGCCGCAGAACTGCGCACCACATTCGAGAACGCCGCCCTGCTCATCAGCGACATCGCCATCCGTGAACCGGCCGTCCTCGCGCCGGCGCTGCAGCGCTGCATCGACGCCGGCGTGGACAAGCTCGTCATCGTCGCCGCCGACATCTCCGATGCCGTCGTCGGCATGCTCGTGCGCAATCAGCAGGCCCGCACCATCGACACGCTCGCCGTGCGCACCCCGCGCATCGCCGAAGCCGATCGCGTGGCCGCCATGGAGGACATCGCCCTGCTCACCGGCGGCCGGCCGTTCTATTCCGCCGCCGGCGCCGATTTCGCGGACTTCCGCGCCGCCGACCTCGGACGCGCCCGGCGCGCCTGGGCGACCGACAGCCTGTTCGGCCTGTTCGGCGGCGCTGGTGACCCGCGCCGCATCCGACAGACCATCGCCCACCTGCGCAGCCGCACGGCGCTCGCCGAGAGCGACCACGACGCCAAGATGCTGCAGCAGCGCATCGGACGACTCAACGGCGCCACCGCGATTCTGCGCGTCGGCGGGCGCACCACCAGCGAAATGGATTTCCGCAAGATCACCGCCGAACGCGCCGTCGTCGGCCTGCGCAACGCCATGGCGGGCGGCGTGGTAGCCGGCGGCGGCGCCGCCCTGCTGTCCGCACGGAGCGCACTCGATGCGCTCCCGATCCGGCGCACCGAGGACGAGCTCGCCGCGCAGATCCTGCGCCGCGCGCTGGAAGAACCGATGCGCGCCATCGTCGAAAACGCCGGTGCACAGCCGGACCACATCGTCGAAAAAATCAAGGACGGCCCGCCCGGCTGCGGATACGACGCCCGCCTCGGACGCATCGCGGACATGCGCGAATCCGGCATCCTGGATTCCGCTGAGGTGCTCGCCAAAGCCGTCGACATCGCCGTCAGCGGCGCCGCCCTTGCGCTGACCACGGACGTGATCGTGCATCACAAAGCGCCGACGCCCACGTTCGATCCCTGATGCCCGCCGACGCAACCCGATGACCACACCGCCTTCGCCTTCCCTGCTCCCCATCACCACCCTCGGCGAGCCACCGCCCACCGCGGTCGCCGCAGTCGCTGTCGGTGACGACGAACGCATGTGCATCATCTGCGGCGGCGCCGCCGGCCTCTACCGCACGCACGGACGCGACGACGCCACCGCAGTGCGCTGGGCGCGGCTGGCGCAGGCGCCGATCGGCGTGCTGTCCATCGCCATGTCGCCGAACTTCGCCCGCGATCGACGCATCCTCGTCGGCGCGCACCGCGGCGCATTCTTTTCGAACGACGCCGGCGACACCTGGACGCCGGCGCGCATGCCGATCCACGATTCCGCCGTCGCCGCACTGCGGATGTCGCCTCACTTCGCCGCGGACGGCATCGCGGTCGCCGGCACACTCGAGGACGGCGTGCTCTATTCCGCCGACCACGGCGCCACGTGGGAAAGCCGCAGCATCGGCATGCTCGACGGCGCCGTGCTCAGCCTGTGCTTTTCTCCGCACTTCGATTCCGACCGCACCATCTACGCCGGCGCCGAGACCGCGCTGTATTACAGCTACAACGGCGCAAAGGCCTGGAAGCAGCTCGACTTCCCGGAGGACGGCGGGCCGATCATCAGCCTGCTCGCCGCGCCGCTGCCGGCCGGCGACGGGTGCACGCTGTTCGCCGGCACCGAAAGCAGCGGCCTCTATCGATCGCGCGACGCCGGTGAAACGTGGAACAGCGCTGCGCTGCCGGGGGCGTGCGTCAACGCGCTCGTCCTGCATCCGACGCTGCGAATCGTCGCCGCCACCGAGCGCGGCGTTTTCCATTCGAACGACGACGGCGAAACGTGGATCTGCCTGCAGGAACACGCCGGCATTCTGACCATGGATGCCTCGCGGCACGGCCTGGTCGTCGCCACGTTCGACGACGGGCTGTACGCGAGCGCCGATGGCGTCGATCGACGCTCGCTCGGCGGCCCGGCGATGCGCTCCATGACCGGGCTCGCCGTGCATCCCGAGTTCGATCGCCGGGCCCTGGCATACATGTTCGGCCCGCAGGAATATCTCTGGACTTCGGAGGACGGCGGCCGCAGCTGGCGGGCGTGCATCGAGGGTGATGCGCCGTCGGACATTGCGGCGCTCGGCGTGCACCAGGATCGCTCCGGGCGCTGCGTGATCATCGCCGCTGGAAGCGCCGGGCTGCACCGCAGCCACGACGACGGTCGCAGCTGGATGCCGCTCATCGCCGAACCGGCGCTCGCCTGCGCCTGCGACGCCGACGGGTGCATGATCCTCGTCGGCCTGTCCAGCGGTGAACTTCGCCTGACGCGCGACGGCGGCAGCGCGTGGACGAACGTGAACACGCCGTGGGGCGCCGGCGGCCGCATACTGTCGATGGCACATTCGGCGAACGATGCATTTTTCGTCGCTGTGCAGGAAAAGCTGGGCGAGGAGATCGCGCTGTGGCGCAGCGACGGCGACGGCTTTCGCGAACTGCGGCGCCGCCCGTGCGACGCCGCGCAGCCGATGATGCCGATGATCGCGTGGCCATCCGCCGATGACATCGAGTGGTGCGCCGGCTTCGGCAACCAGGCGTGGGCGGGCGACGGGCGCGCGAACAAGCGCATCATCGCCTCGCAGATATTCACCGACGGACAGCCCGGCGAAGCCGTCATCTCGTTGATCGAGGGGCACACCGACGGTGCCCACGAGCTTTTCGCCAGCACCGGCCGGCGCCTGTTTCGCTCGACCGATGCGCTCACGTGGTCGCAGATCACCGACTTCGGCGACGAGCGCGCCGTGGACCTGCGGCCGTCCCCCCGCTTCGGCCACGATCGGGCGCTGTATGCGCTGCTCCTCGGCGGCCGCCTCTGCCGCATCGACGTGCCGCGGTAGCGCCACGCCGCGCTCACCGCAATATCGGCGGGGGCATGCACACGCTGGCGTGGGCGCATCGAGAGGTGCGCCGGGCGGAGGGGGCATCGGGTGCATCCGCCGTTTGGGGCGAAATTTCGCCGTCGCCTACGCCTCACCCCCTGACCCCCTCTCCCCCTCGATTTCGCTTCCGTTTT
>JBIIIA010000100.1:0-9805 GCA_044235195.1 Thermoflexales bacterium | reverse complement strand
CCTCTTCCCTCCTCCCTCCTCCCTCTTCCCTCTTCCCTCTTTCCTCTCCACCTCTACACCTCTCACCGGCTTCCGAGCCGCTTCTGCACGATCACAAAAATCGCCAGCGCCGCGCTCATGCCGAGCACGGCGATCAGCGGCAGGCTGACGGGGCCGAGCACGTCGAAGAGCTGGCCGATCGTCCACGGGCCGACCATTGCGCCGATGTTCGACGAGGCGAAGAGCAGCGCATTCAGCCTTCCGGTGACCGGGACGCGGCTGCTGACGAAGTTGAGCATGCTCGGGAAAGCAGAGGCGATGAAAAAGCCCATGCCGAGGATGCCGCTCCACGTGAGAATCATCGGCAGCGAGAAAATCAAGCTCGCGAGTGTGATCGCGGCGCATGTCAGCGTGCCGATCAGATCGACGGCGACGTATGCGCCGGGCTTGATCCGCAGCGAGAGTGGAATGGCCAAGAGCCTGGCGATCGAGTAGGTCCACCAAAAACCGGAGGAGAGCATCGGCGCGCCGACCTCCTTGCTCAGGCCGAGCTGTTCCCCGAAGGTGAATGTCCACTGCATGCTCGAGACCTCGATGGCGACCATCGAGAAGAAGAACAGGCCGAGCAGAACGAGCACGTACTTCGGCGTGGAGGCTCGGTGTTCGTCGTGAGACGGAGAAATGCGCGGCGTCTGCGGCATGCGGAGCGCCCAGATCGCCAGCGGCACGAGCAGCGCAGCGATCATCCAATACGCAGCGGCGATGTTTCCGGTGTACGCGTAGCTGCGCCCGACGATCAGCGGTGCGATGCTGCCGCCGATTCCGAACGACATGTGCATCGCGTTCATGTACGGCCCGACCTTGTCACCGTGCACGCGAACGATCAGTGTGTTGGCGCCGACGTCGAGCAGATTCGCGGCGATGCCGTAGCAGAGCATGACGGCGAGAAAAGTCGGCAGGTCGTGAATCAGCGGAGCCGCCGCCGTGGTGAGCGCTGCGATGGCGATGCCGCCGCCGATCAGCGTATTGCCGGGAATGCGATCGACCAGCCATGCGCTGTTGATCGAGCCGAACAGACGACCGATGGCGAGGGCGATGAACACGGCGCTGATTTCATTCAGCTGCACTCCCGTGCGCGCGGCATGAGATGCGAGCGACGGACCCAGCGCTCCGCCGCACAGGCCGAGGCCGACGAACGATGCACAAAAAACTGCGGTCTGGATCAGCGCCGTGCGTGGAATGCGATTCGACATGCGCGGGTGATTGTAGGGGAAAGGCATCTCTGCGAGAATGTCACAGATTCGTCATCGGATCGACGCGGCGGGTGTGCGCGCTGCGAGGAAAGTTCACATGCAGAAAAGACTACGCGACCTGGAAGCAATGCTCGCTGCGCCGCGCGTGCGCGAGGAAAACACGAAGATGCCGGTGCTGTTCGTCGGACACGGCAGTCCGATGAATGCGATCGAAGACAACGACGTGTCGCGCATGTGGGCGCGCGTCGGCGCGTCGCTGCCGCCGCCGCGTGCGATTCTGTGCGTGTCGGCGCACTGGGAATCGCGCGGCACGTGGGTGACGGCGATGCCGAAGCCGCGCACGATTCACGACTTCGGCGGATTCCCGCGTGAGCTGTTCGAGGCGCAGTACCCGGCGCCCGGCAGCCCGGAGCTGGCGCAGGAGACCCACGACGTCGTGAAGATGGCCGAGGTGTACTTCGATCACAGCGAATGGGGGCTCGATCACGGCTGCTGGAGCGTGCTGAACAAAATGTTCCCCGCTGCGGACATCCCCGTGGTGCAGATGAGCCTCGACGTCGGCCTGCATCCGCGCGAGCACATGGCGCTCGCGCAGGAACTCGCCGCGCTGCGTCGCCGCGGCGTGCTGATCCTCGGCAGCGGCAACATGGTGCACAACCTGCGCCGCATCACGCTGCCGCCCGGGGCGACCGAAGGGTTCAACACGCGCTACGGCCTGGACTGGGCGCTCGAAGCGCGCGAGACGTTCAAAACACTCATCGACGATGGCCGCTTCGATCGCCTCGCGGAGTACGACTCGCTCGGCCGCGCCGTGCAGCTGGCCGTGCCCACGCCGGAGCATTACCTGCCGATGCTGTACTCGCTCGGTCTGAAGGACGACGGCGACGACATCACGTACTTCAACGACTACGCCATGGCCGGTTCGCTGACCATGACGTCGATGGTCATCGGCGAGGCGGCGTGATGGAGATTCTGCTCGTCGGCGCCGGCGCGATCGGTTCATGGATCGGCGCCAATCTGCTGCGCGCCGGAAATCGCGTGACGTTCGTCGGGCGTGCGCCGTTCGTCGATGCTGTGCGCGCCGGCGGCCTGCGCGCGTCGCTGCCCGACGGTGCGCGCTGGGAGTTTTCTCCCGCCGAGCTGCGCGCGTATTCCTCGGTGAGCGACGCCGTCGATCGTTCCTACGATGCCGCGCTGCTGTGCGTCAAGACGTACGCGCTCGACGCGGCGCTGGCCGAGCTGCAGCCGTATGCCGGGCGCATCGGGCGCGTCGTCACGTTTCAGAACGGCGTCGGATCCGAGGAGCGCGCGGCGGAGCGGTTCGGAGCCGATCGCGTGACGGCGGCCACGCTCACCAGCCCGGTCAGCGCGGTCGGCCCCGGCGAGATCGCGCTGGATCGACTGGGCGGCGGCGTCGGGCTGGCGGACTGGGGCGCGACGCGCGGGTTCGCCGAGCGCATGCGCCGCGAATGCGCCACGCCGCAGATGCCGATCGAGGTCTTCGACGATGCGCGCGCGATGAAGTGGTCGAAGATGCTGCTGAACATCGTCGGCAACGCCGCGAGCGCGCTGTTCGATCGCGACGTCGGCGCGATCTACGCCGATCGCGAATTATTCGCGCTCGAGATGCGCATGGTGCGCGAATGCCTGGCGGTCATGCGCGCGCTGCGCATTCCGGTGATCGACCTGCCGGGCTACAAGGCGCGCGCGTTCGCGTGGGTGGCCGGCAATCTGCCGAACGTCGCGGCGCAGCTCATGCTGGCGCGACGAGTGGCGCGCGGGCGGGGCGGCAAGCGGCCATCGTTCTATTACGACGTCGCCCATCTCACCGGGCGCAGCGAAATCGGCGCGCTGAACGGGCGCATCGCCGACGAGGCGCAGCGGCTCGGCATCGCGGCGCCGGCGAATCGATGGCTGACGGAAGAGCTGCTGCGGCGGGTGCGGGAGCCCGGCGTGACCGTGCCGCCGCGTGCGCTCCGCTGAGCGCACACTCGTTAGAACGCGTCCTCGTCGTCCCAGATATCTTCTTCGCTCGGCGCTGCGTCGTGGCGGCGCGCGGCCGTGGCGCTCGCTTTGTGCGCCGGCGGCTTCGGGGCTGTGATCTCGTCGAGCGCCGTCAGCAGCGCTGGCAGTTCGCCGACGTCGTCTAGCTGGAACATGAGCGTCGTCTGTTCGCTCGATTCGAACAGGATGCGCGCGTCGTGGCCGTGCACGCTGTGCGTCGACGAGCGTGGTTCGTCGACGCTGCGCACGCGCGTGGCCTTCACGCGGCCGCCCTTGTCGACGATCACTTCCCACGGCTCGCCGATTTCACGGCGGGCGACGACTTCGTCCGCGACCATGACGTCGTCGAATCCGGCTGCAAAGAACGCGTCTTCAATCGCTTTTTGATCGAACGTAAACATGCTGATGCTCCTGTTTCAACGATCGACGGATCGCTGCCAATCGATTTCGAACGTGTCGTGGATGCGCGCGTGCGCATTCTGGTCGGCCAGCAGAATGCCGAGCTCGCGGTTGAAATCGAGCGACTGCGTGGTGATGTTTACCGAACCGACGAACGCCAATGCATTCGGCTCGCCGTAGTCGGCGAGGAAGACTTTGGCGTGCACGAGCGGTGACTGCATGTAGCGCACCTTGACGCGGGCGCGCTGCAGCCGATCGAGGTCGCCGGCGGCGGCGTCTTCGCTGTCGCCCGAACTGCGGTCGGTGGTGATCACGCGCACGACCACGCCGCGTTTGCGCGCGGCGGCCAGCAGGCCGAGCTGCTCATCGTCGAGCGTGCTGGCTGCGTACACATCGAGTGTGCGCTGCGCGCCGACGATCAGCGCATCGATCTTCGTGCGAGAGTTGTCCGGGCTCCACACCAGGTTCGGCGCCTGCGGGACGAACGCCTCGCGGTTCCAGTCCGCATCGAAGCATTTCACCACTTCCTTCACGTCCGTCGGATCGCGGGTGATCACGCCGAATTCGCGATTGCGCGTGAAGCTGCCGCGGGTCATGTTCGACGTAAGGATGATGACCATGTCGTCGATGACGAAGCTCTTTTCGTGGGTGAGGCGGAAGGCCGGGTTGGCGGTTTTTACATCGATGCCGGCGTCGCGCAGGCGCGTCTGTGCGGCGCGCGCGGACGAGGCGCCGCCGAGCGGGCTGGGCTCGATCAGCACCTTGACGTCGAGGCCGGCGGCGTGTCTGTCTTCCAACGCTGCGAAGATCTTTTCTTCCGTCAGCAGATAAATCTTGAGATACACGCGTTTGCGCGCCGAGCGAATCATGTCGGCCAGGCCGTCCACGCCGTCGTCGGGGAGGACGATCATCTCGACGTTCGTGGCACCGATGCCCGAGGGCAGGGCGGCCGGCTGGCCGGCGCGCGGCGTGCGAGTGGGCTTCGTCGCCGGTGTTTTGGACGATTTCGGCGTCTTCGTGGGCTTCGTCGATGTCGACTTCGACCTCGGCGTCCGCGTGGCACGAGCCGACCTCGGCGTGTTCGTGACGTCGACCGAGTCCGACGCTGGCGTCGTCGGAGCGCGCCCGCCGCGCGGCGTGGGCGTGCCGACGGGCAGATCGATCGTGATGGTGCAGCCCGACAGCAGCACGGCGATCAGAAACGAGACGAAGATGGTGCGGCTGTGCGTCAGCCTGCCGAGGCGTGTCATGGAATGAGTGTACGCGGAATGGGAAAACGCCGGAACGCTCGTGGCGCGTCAGTTCGCCAGCAGACGATCGAAGGCGTCGTGTGGCAGATCGGTCAGGCGATGAACGACGACATCGGCGTGCAGCGCGTCGTGCCCGGTGAGCACACCGACGCACTTCATGCCGGCGCGGCGCGCGCCTTCGAGGCCGGCCGGAGCATCTTCGATGACGATGGCGTGTGCGGACGAGGCGCCGACGCGCGCGGCGGCGGTCAGGTAGACCTGCGGATCCGGTTTGCCGCGCGTGACGTCTTCGGCCGACGTGATGGCGTCGAAGAAGCGTCCGATGCCGAGTGCGTCGAGGACGGCGTCGACGTTGGCACGCGGCGCGGCGGAGGCGACGGCCTGCCGCCAGCCGGCTTCGTGCAGCGCCTGCAGCCAGTGACGCACGCCGGGCAGCGCATCGATGCCGTCCTCACGCAGGCGGCGACGATAGATCGCTTCTTTGCGATCCGAGATGCGGGCGATCTCGGCGTCGTCGATGTGGTCGCCGAGCAGCCTGCGCAGGACGGTGTCGTTGCGCTGGCCGAACGTGGCCCGAAATTCCTCGTGCGTATACGCGACGTTCTCCTGTGCGAAGACGTCGCTCCAGGCGGCGAAATGGTAGGCGGCGGAGTCGACGAGCACGCCGTCCATGTCCCACAGGACGGCGCGCGGTGCGGCATGCGACAAAGGGCTGGTCATAGAGCGCGCTAACTATAATGCAGCCATCCATGGTAGAAAATGTGGGGGCTGAAGCCCTCGTCCTGGCGCGTGCGATCGTCGCCGCCGCCTCCGAAAAGAAAGCCGAAGACATCGTCCTCCTCGATCTGCGCACACTGTCGACATTCGCAGATTTTTTCGTGATCTGCAGCGGAGGCAGTGAGCGCCAGCTCAAGGCCATCGCCGACGGCATCGACGAACAGATCGGTCGAAGCACCGGCCGCGGGCCGAAAAGCACGATCGGGGCCGGCGGCGGCGGCTGGGTGCTGATGGATTACAGCGACGTGGTGGTGCACGTCTTCCTGCCGAGCCAGCGCGCGTATTACAACCTCGAGGCGCTGTGGGCGAAGGCGCCGGTGCTGCTGCGCCTGCAATAAGCGCGCGTCAAGCCGAGAACGGCGAGCGGCGGTGGCGCAGCACCACGCTCTCGACGATGCCGACGGCGATCATCACCACGATCAGGTTGGTGCGGCCGTAGCTGATGAACGGCAGCACCACGCCGGTGACCGGGGCCCAGCCGACCTGCATGCCGACGTTGATGTACGTCTGTAGAAAGAGCACGGCGGCGACGCCGACGCACAGCAGGCGGCCGAATGTGTCGCGGGCGCGGAATGCCGCCCACAGCGAACGCATGATCACGATGAAGAGCAGCAGCAGGCACAGCGTGGTGCCGACGAAGCCGAGCTCTTCGCCGATGACCGAGAAGATGAAGTCGGTGTGGCGCACGGGAAAGTAGCCGTACTGCGTCTGCGTGCCGCGCAGCAGACCTTTGCCGAACATGCCGCCCGAACCGAGGGCGATCAGCGCCTGGTCGCTCTGGTAGTTTTCGCCCTGCTGCCCGCCGAAGAGCAGGTTTTCGATGCGGCGCAGCTGATAGCTGCGGATCAGTCCCTCGGCGGGCGGGGCGGGTGCGGGCGTTGCGCCGGGGGCGACGGCGGTCGGTGTGGCGATGCCGGCGGACTCCGCGGCCGCCTGATCGTTGGTGGGCACCGTTTCGGAGGGCAGGCGCAGCACGACGAGGAAGGCCAGCAGCAGGGCGACCGCGGCGCCGCCGAGGATGGTGATGTGCTCGCGCGCCAGGCCGCCGACGAACACGACGGCGATCCAGAGAAAGACGATCGTGAGCGCGGTGCTCAGGTTCGGCTGCAGCATGATCAGCCCGACGCACGGCAGGACGAGCACGCCGGAGAGCACGATCGTCTCGAAGTAGGGGCGGCGCCCTTCGCGGTCGGCGATGAAGCGCGCGATGACGATCGCGAGCAGCACCTTAGCCACTTCACCTGGCTGCAGGTCGAAGCCGGGCAGGCGGAACCAGCGCCGCGCGCCGAAGCTTTCCTGGCCGATGACGAGCACCAGCACCAGCATGCCGAGCGTCAGCGCGTACAGGAACGGGGTGAGCGTGCGCAGCAGGGCGTAGTCGAAGGCGGCGAGCAGCAGCAGCACGAATACGGCGCCGACAGCGGTGAACGCCTGGTCGAGCCAGAGATTGCGGATGACCGGGTCGCGCTGGGTGGCGCTGAAGATCATGACGACGCCGATGGCCAGCAGGCCGAGCACGGCGATGAACAGCAGCCAGTCGAACTGCCGCCAAATCCGTCGATCGAGCATAGGCTGCTACGACTTCGACGAGCGCGTGCGTCCGGTGGAGGTTTCGTCGCGCAGGAGCGGGATGTCCACGATCAATTTGCCTTCGGACGCTTCGTGCGTGACGTGCACTTCGACGTTGCGGCGATCGATGTTGATGCGGCGCGAGATGACGGCGATGATGTCATCTTTGATCAGCTCGAGCATCCCGGGTGGAATTTCGTTGCGATCGTGCACGAGGACGAATTGTAGCCGCTGCTTGGCGGAGCCCGCCGGCGTGTTGCCATTGCCGTTGCCGGCGAATCGATCCCAGATGCTCATGTCTGCCTCCCACCGAAGATGCGCGACCACAACGTGTCATTTTCCTGCGGCACGCGCATCGGCACCTGCTTCCCGAGCATGCGCTGGGCGATGTCACGGTAAGCTTCCGCCGCAGGCGTTTTGCCGTTGAACGAAACCGGCTGTCCCTTGTTGGATGCAGACAGGATGTGTTCGTCTTCCGGGACGATGCCGATGATTTCAGTGGACAGAATTTCGTAGATATCGTCGGCGCTGAGCATTTCCTGCTTCTTGACGCGCGTGGGCACCAGGCGATTGATGATCAGCTTGGCCGGGCCCTTATTGGACGATTCGATCAGGCCGATGACGCGATCGGCGTCGCGCACCGAAGAGACCTCGGGGTTGACGACGATGAGCACCTCGGTGGCCGGCGCCAGCGAGTTGCGGAAGCCTTGTTCGATGCCGGCGGGGGAATCGATCAGGATGAATTCGAACTCGGCTGCCAGCTCGTCGCAGATTTGCATCATTTGCTGCGGGCTGATGGCGGATTTGTCGCGGGCTTGTGCGGTGGGAAGCAGGCTGAGGTTGGCCGTGCGCTTGTCGCGAATCAGCGCCTGGCGCAGTTTGCAGCGCCCCTCGACGACGTCGACTGCGTCGTAGACGATGCGGCTCTCGAGGCCCATGACGATGTCCAGATTGCGCAGGCCGATGTCCCCGTCGAACACGACGACTTTCTGGTCGGCGAGGGCGAGCGCTGCGCCGAGATTCGCGGTAGTCGTCGTTTTGCCGACGCCGCCTTTGCCCGATGTAATGGTGACGATTCTTGCCATAGTCTTCGTCGGTCTTCGCCGTCAGCTGCGGTCCCATGTCGTGAACACGACCTGCTGCTGCTCGACGCGCGCCATCTCCGTCTTTCCTTTATGGTTGCGCACGGTAACATCCGCGATGCGCACCAGCGTGGGCATCATCTCGAGTGCGCAGATGACCGCCGTCGTGTCACCGAACGCCCCTGCATGCGCCGTGCCCTGCAATTTACCCCAGACGATGATATCACCGCCGGCCTGCACCTCCGCGCCCGGGTTTATGTCGCCGACGACGATCACCACGCCCGGATGCTTGATCAACTGCCCGGCACGCAACTTTCCTTTGACCAGATGACAGTTCGTCGGAATGTCTTCCGCAGCATCGTCTGCTGGCGGCGTGCGCACCCCCGGCGGTTCCTTGGTGCGAACCGGGAGAGCGGGCAAAACCACCGGTATTCCTGCCGCTACGACATTTGCATGAGTCGCGTCATTCTGAGTTACGATCGCAAGTAATTCTACACGGTATCCCGCCAAGAGTGCGAGCGAACGCTGAATGTCCTCCGGAGTGAGCAGCGTCGTGCCGACGTCGAAGGCGACGCGGCCGCCGGCGAAGAAGCTTTCGTTGGCGACGAACTTCTCTTCGAGACTGCGGAGCATGGACAGCCATGGCACGTTCTGATCCGCCGCGAAGGTGATCAGCAGCCCCTGGCGCAATCCCTTGATATTGATCATGGCAGTGTTCGCGTGCGGCTGCACTCAGCGCGCAGTGAATGCGAGCAATTCTCGCACCAGACGTTCGACGCGGCGCTGGGCGGACGAGTCACTCAGGCGCATTTCGTCGTCGAAGGCGCGTTTGTCGAGCACGATGTGGGTGGGGGCGACCCAGGCGCGCAGTTCGTGCACGGCGTTGGCCATGGCGCTGAACGTTTTGGAATCGTTGATGGAGATCAGTCCGACGGCGCGGCCGGAGAGGTATGGGCGTGCGTCCTCGGAGAGCAGCTCGATGTGATCGAGTGCGTTCTTGAACAGGCCGCTGACGGTGCCGTGATACGTCGGGCAGGCCCAGAGCATGGCGTCGGCGCGGCGGCAGACGGCGGCGAAATGTTCGAGCGCGGCGCGCGCGTCGGCGGGGTAATCCGCCAGCGCGTAGTCGGCGCGGTACATCGGAAGATCGAGGACGCCCAGGTCGATGAACTCCACGACGGCGCCGTCGCCCTGGGCGACGTCCAGGGCATACCGGAGTACGGCGCGCGAGCAGGAGCGTGCGCGGTGCGTGCCGCCGAGGGCGACGAGGGTGGGTGTGGTCGTTGTGGATCGCATCGAAGCCTGTATGAGTGTGTGGGTGAACGGCAGTGTACCCGTATTCACCGTTGGTTACGTCGCGCGGCCTTAACGCCTCACCCCCTGACCCCCTCTCCCCCTCAATTTCGCGCAAATCGTCGCTGATCAACGCTCGAGGAAGCGCGCGAAATTTCGGCGGAGAGGGGGCAAACGCCGCCACGCTCCCCCTCTTCGC
>JBIIIA010000452.1:0-2961 GCA_044235195.1 Thermoflexales bacterium | reverse complement strand
ACACGAAGAGAGATCCCTCCGTCTTGCCCTGGCTCGTTCGTGGCAACGTCTGCACGGACGGGGCAAGACGTTCGGGATGACGCTCCGGGAGAGGGAACGGCAATCGCAGACAGGGTGGTACGTCCCCCGGACCGTCATCCCGAACGCTTTGCCGGCTTGAACGTACCGATCTCCGGGCGTACGTGGCAAAGCGGAGGGATCTCTCTGCCGGCTGAACGATTCGCCCCTTTTGGCGGATGCATCCTCTGCGGTCTGCGGTCAGCCGTCCGCCATACAATTCCCCTCCACCCATGGCATCCACTTCTTTTTTTCGACGTCCGGGGCTGCGCTGGCTCACCCCCGGCCTCGGCGTCAAGCGCTGGCTGCTGCTCATGATCGTCGGCATCGCCATGCTCGGCCTCGGCCTGGGGTTCATCCTGGTGGAGATTTATCGCGATACGCCGCTGCCGAGCGTGTTCTATTACCTGACGCTGCAGTTCCTGCCGCGCCTTGTGCGCGCGCTGCTGATCGGCGTGCCCGGCGTGGCGGCCGTGCTGCTCGGGTTTTACAAATTCAACCAGTCGATCGTCTCGGCGGTGCGCGGCGCCAACGCGCAGCCGATCATGGAGACGCTCTGGCGGCAGCGCATCGGCGTGAACGGGCCGCGCATCGTGGCCGTCGGCGGCGGCCACGGGCTGGCGGCGCTGCTCAGCGGCATCAAGCGGCATACGTCGAACATCACGGCCATCGTGACGGTGGCGGACGACGGCGGCAGCTCCGGCCGGCTGCGGCGCGATCTCGGCGTGCTGCCGCCCGGTGATTTTCGCATGTGCATCGCCGCGCTGGCCGACGACGAATCGCTCGTCACGCAGCTCATGCAGTACCGTTTCGGCGGCGGCGACGGACTGGCCGGCCACTCGTTCGGCAATTTGTTCATCGCTGCGCTGGCGCAGATCACCGGCAGCTTCGAGCGCGCGCTCGAAGAATCGGTGCGCGTCGTCGCCAGCACCGGACGCATTCTGCCCAGCACGCTCAGCGACGTGGTGCTGTGCGCCGAATTTCGCCCGGAATCCGACGGCGCGGCGTCGCAGGTGCGCGGCGAGTCGAGCATCGGCAAACGCGGCCTGCCCATCGAACGTGTCTGGCTCGAACCGCACGACCCGCCGGCATACCCCGGCGCAGTCAAAGCCATCCTCGACGCCGATGTGATCGTGCTCGGCCCCGGCAGCTTGTGGACCAGCATCATGCCCAACCTGCTCGTCTACGGCGTCGTCGAGGCGCTGCGCCAGGCGCGCGCGCCGATCGTCTACGCCGCCAACATCACCACCGAGCGCGGCGAGACCGACCATTTCTCGCTCGTCGATCACATCGATGCCATCGAGCGCCACATCGGCCGCGACATCATCGACTACGTGCTCGTCAATAACAACGCCGTGCCGTCGTTCACGCCGCCCAGCGGCGTCGAAGTGGTGAACGTCGATCCGGCCTTCGAACGGGCCGGAATGCAGCTGATCACTGCCGACCTCGTCAGTGAATCGGCCCCCTGGCGGCACAACCCGACCAAGCTGGCGGCGGCGGTGATGTCCGTCGCTGCGCGGTCGTAGCGCGAAGTTATGCTTTTCGCGTTCACAAAGATGAGAGCAGACTTGGTGTAGCATTCACACTTTAGGAGAACTGATTTCCATGGCAAAAATCAAAATCGGCATCAACGGGTTCGGCCGCATCGGCCGGCAGGTGCTCAAGTCAATGCTCGAGCGCCACAGCGACAAGTTCGACATCGTCGCGATCAACGACCTCGTCGATGCGCCCACCAATGCGCATCTTTTTCGCTATGACTCGAACTACGGCCGCTTCAACGGCACCGTGGCCGTCGACGGCAACGACCTGATCATCAACGGCGATCGGCTGAAGGTGTTCGCCGAGCGCGATCCCGGCGCGATTCCGTGGGGCAGCGTCGGCGCCGACATCGTCATCGAGTCGACCGGCCTGTTCACCCAGGCGGAGAAGGCGCGCGCGCACCTCGCCGGCGGCGCCAAGAAGGTCATCATCAGCGCCCCGGCCAAGGGCGAAGACATCACCATCGTGATGGGCGTCAACCACGAGAAGTTCGATGCGTCGCAGCATCACGTGGTGTCGAACGCCAGCTGCACCACCAACGGCCTGTCGCCGGTGGCCAAGGTGCTGAACGATCAGTGGGGCATCGACAAGGGCATCCTGACGACGGTGCACGCGTACACCAACTCGCAGCGCCTGCTCGACATGGCCACGAAGGACCTGCGCGATGCGCGCGCCGCCGCGCTGAACATCGTGCCCGCCGAGACGGGCGCCGCACGCGCCGTCGGCCTGGTCATCCCCGAGCTGCAGGGCAAGTTCGCCGGCATGGCCTTCCGCGTGCCGACGTCGACCGTCTCGGTCGTCGACTTCACCGCCGTCCTCAACAAGCCTGCAACCAAGGCCGAGATCAACGCGGCGATGAAGGCCGCCTCCGAAGGCGCGATGAAGGGTGTGCTCGCCTATACCGAGGAGCCCCTGGTTTCGATCGACCTCAAGGGCAACACGCACTCGTCGATCTTCAGCGCCATCGACACGCTGGTGGTCGGCAACATGGTCAAGGTCATCTCCTGGTACGACAACGAGTGGGGCTATTCCTGCCGCGTCGGTGACCTGGCCGCGTACATGTCGTCGAAGATGTAGGTTTTCGGACGACCGCGGACGGCCGTGGTGTATGCGCCTCCTCTCGAATTGTTCGGGAGGGGGCGCTTTTTTGTGCGCGCCGCTGTTGATTGTCTGCGGGACAATCCCTAGTCCCTAACCCCTGTCCCCTTGTTAGGGTGGCAGGGGGCATCCACCGTTAGGGGCGACTTTCGATTGTCGCCTACGCCTCACCCCTTTCCCCCTCTCCCCCTCGATTTCGCTTGCGTTTTTGTCGAGAAAGTAGCGATATGCACGCGAAATCTCGGCGAAGAGGGGGAAATCGCCGTC
>JBIIIA010000451.1:0-2965 GCA_044235195.1 Thermoflexales bacterium | reverse complement strand
TCCGCCGTTAGGGGCGAATTGCTCACGCCTCACCCTCTGCCCCCTCTCCCCCTCGATTTCGCTTGCGTTTTTGTCGAGAAAGTAGCGATATGCGCGCGAAATCTCGGCGAAGAGGGGGAAATTGCCGCCACGCTCCCCCTCTTCGCCGAGATTTCGCGTCGCCGGCAAGAGCGTTGCTCGATCAGAGCCGAAGCGAAATTGAGGGGGAGAGGGGGTCAGGGGGTGAGGCGTAGGCGACGGCGAAATTTCGCCCCAAACGGCGGATGCACCCGCCGACCACCGACCGCCGACCGCCGACCGTGAAGACTACGGCATATCATGCCGGCCATGTTTCCGCATCGATTTCAGAGAACCTGGCGCGCTCGTATGCGAATCGTAGCCGTGCGCCTTCTCGCGCGCCCGATCCTGCAGCCGATTCATCATGTGCTGTTGTCATTGGCGCTGCACGGCATCGGCGTTCGCAACTATCTGGAGAATCGCCCGTTCGGTGCTGGCGAGAAATGGTTTTTGGACGCTTTCTTTCGAACGGTCGGGCGCATGGATCCGATTCTGTTCGATGTCGGCGCAAATCTCGGTGAGTATTCGGCCGAATTGGTGCGGCGCAGTCCGCAGGCACACGTATATGCGTTCGAACCTGGGCCGACGGCGTACTCCGATATTGAGGCGCGATTCGCGGCGCAGGAGCGCGTCCACGTTTTGAATATGGCGTTGGGGGCGGCTCCTGAAATGCGCACGCTGTATGTCAAGAGCACGAGTCCGCGTTCTCCGGTGGCATCGTTTTATCCACGTTATGGTGTAGCGCAGAAGGATCGCACGCAGCCGGTCGAAGTCACCGTCGATACGGTGGACGAGTATTGTGCTCGTAATTCGATCGAGCACATCGATCTGCTGAAAATCGATGTGGAGGGTCACGACTTTCAGGTGCTCCTCGGCGCACGTCGCATGCTGGCCGAAAAGCGCGTCAGCGCCGTGCAGTTCGAATTCGGTGAAATGCACGTGCATAGCCGCAATTTTGTGCGCGACTTTATCGAACTACTGGACGGCTATCGGCTGGCGCGCCTTCTGCCGAAGGGTGCTGCCCCGTTCGATGAGATGCCGCCGCACCTGATTGAACTCTTCGCCTACCAGAACATCATTGCAGTTCGGCCGGGCACTGTGCTGGCGCGCGAATTGAGACTGGATAAAAAGGTGCGCGCATGATCTCTTCACAACGCGTCCGCGAAATCACGCTCGATCTTGTGCGTTTTCCTTCGGTCACCGAAACCGAGGGCGAGTCGTGCTGTGCCGAACACGTTGCTGCGTTGCTCCGTGAACACCCGTACTTTCAGGCGCATCCGGAGCAGATTCGCATCGTTGCCACGCGCGATGACTTTCGTACGCGCAGCAACGTCTATGCGCTCGTGCGCGGCCGCGGCGCGCGCACGGTGCTGCTCACCGGGCACTTCGACGTGGTAAGCGCAGCGAACTACGGCGCGCTTGAGTCGCTGGCGTTCGATCCGGAGCGGCTGCTGCCGGCGCTGATCGATTCGCTCGCCGACGCGACCAATGACGCGTCGCGGCAGTCGCTGGCCGATCTGCGCAGCGGCGAATTCCTCCCGGGCCGCGGCGCACTCGACATGAAGGCCGGGCTGGCGATCGGCATGGCGGTGCTGGAAGCGTTCGCCGCCGATCCCGATCGCGTCGGCAATCTGCTTTTTCTCGCCACGCCCGACGAGGAAAACTATTCGCACGGCATGCGCTCGGCGGCGCAGGATCTGCCGGCGCTGCTGCGCGAATTCAAACTGGAGCCGACGCTGGCGATCAACCTCGACGCCGCGGTCAACAGCGGCGACGGTTCCGACGGCCGCGCGATCTTCCTCGGCAGCGTAAGCAAGCTGCTGCCGTTCGTGCATTTCGTCGGGCGCCCGGCGCACGTCGGCGCGCCGTTCGACGGTGTGAACCCGGCGCTGCTGGCCGCCGAGCTGGTGCGCGCGGTCGAGAGCAACCCCGCCTGGGGCGACCCGACGCCGACGCAGGGCGAGACGCCGCCGCCGCCGGTGTTCCTGCGCGCCGCCGACCTGAAGCATCACTATGACGTGACCATGCCGGAGCAGGCGTTCACCGCGCTGAACGTGTTGACGTACTCGGCCGGCCCGGACGAAATTCTGGCGCGCGTGCGGCGCGCCGCGCAGGGGGCGCTGGCGGCGGCGCATGCGGCGCTGCGCGAACGGGCGGCCGCTGCACGCGCGCACTTCGGCGTCGACGTCGGGCAGGTGATCGACTTCCGTGAACTGCTGCAGCGCGCCGGCCCGGCGGCCGCGGCGGAGCTCGATGCACTGGCGGAGGACCGCACGCTCGATGCGCTGCGCGTGGCCGAGCGCTCGGTGCGGGCGGCGCTGCGGCATGCCGGCGTGAGCGGGCCGGCCGCAGTGATCGGCTTTGCGCCGGTGTACTACCCGCTGGCGACGATGGGGCCGCAGCACGCGGCGCTCGAAGCGCAGCTGGCCGAATGTGCGCGCGCCGTCGCGGCCGAGACGGGCTACGCGATCGCGCTGCGCCCGTTCTTCACCGGGATCTCCGACATGAGCTTCCTCGGCGCGCGCATCGATGCCGTAGCGCTCGACGCGGTGCAGGCGAACATGCCGGCGTGGCGCACGCGCTGGCCGATCGCGCCGGCGGCCGGCGGCGATCTGCCGGTGATCAACATCGGTCCGTGGGGCCGCGACTATCACCAGCGCACCGAGCGCGTGCACATGCCGTACAGCTTCGGCGTCGTGCCCGAGCTGGTGCGGCGGGCGGCTGCGGCGGCGTGCGCGGCTGGGTTTCTTTTTTGATGCAATTGCCCGCTGCAGACTGCACTCTGCGCGACGCGCGGAAAACTGCGACAATACGGGCCGCGTGAGTTACCGATTCATCAATACCCCCGAAGCGCTCGAGGAATCCTGCAGTGCCATCGTCGAGGCGCTCAAGGTCGATCCGCGCCTAG
>JBIIIA010000099.1:0-9840 GCA_044235195.1 Thermoflexales bacterium | reverse complement strand
TTCCGTAGAACTTGTAGCCGCCGTGATCATGCAGCGCCAGAACGCCCGGCAGCGGACCGGATGCACCGGCCGGCTTGAGCACGTACGCCTCGGTGCGCGGGCCGTAGCCGACCGACCACGACACCAGCTCCCCTTCCACGCCGTCGCGCTCCCAGCGCGTATGCGTGCGCACGCTGAGCGGCGACTCCGAGCCGGAGCAGAAGCCGAGGCGCGCGCGCACGCGCGCCTGCGTCTCTTCGCCCGGACGCGCCAGCGGATACAGCGGCTGCTGCCGCCGCGCCGCGTCCACGATGTCGCTGTATACGCCGAGATGTCGATAGGTCGTCATGATGTTGTCCTACAAAAGACTCTTGATTTCCACCGACCGCCCTTCGGCGATCGAACGATTGGCGGCGATGCCGATCAGGATCGACATCGCGCCCTGCCACGAACCGGCCATGTAGCCGAGCGGATCGGGCGTCTGCTCGCCGCCGAACAGGCGCGCCAGCAGCCGCGCGTCGCCACCGCCATGGCCGCCGGCAGCGACCGGCACGTCGATCGTCGCGCGTTCGCCGCGGCGATTGAAAATCGTGATCGGGTGGCTGGGCGGATTCGACCCGAGGCCGCTCTCGATCAACAGAAGTTCCATGCGGCCGCCGGTACCGTTGATGGCCGCGCGCCAGCCCTCCCACGGGCTGTGCGCCTGCAGCGAGTAACTCAGCAGCGCGCCGCGGGAATAGCGCGCGTTCACGCTCATCGTGTCGTAGATGTCGATCTCCGGCGAGAACACGCAGCCGTCACGGAAGTAGCCGTCTTCGTGTTCGGCGTCGAAATACAGGCGCTTGAGATTGGCATCGCGCGCCAGATCGACGTAGAACTCGCAGGTGCGCGTGTGCGCACACGTCGAACAGCGCTCGCCGCGCTCCTCGCGCGTCGGGCCGTAGAACCGTCGCTCGCCGAGGCCGAACACCGTGTGCGGCTCGTCCTCGAGCCACCAGTTGATCATGTCGAAGTGGTGCGTCGATTTGTGCACCAGCAGGCCGCCGGAGTTTTCCATGCGCCGATGCCAGCGCCGGAAATAATCCGCGCCGTGGCGCGTATCGAGGATCCATTCGAAGTCGACGCTCAGCGGCGTGCCGATCGCACCTTCGCGCAGCAGCTCCTTCACGCGCGTGGTATACGGCGCGAAGCGATAGTTGAACGTCACGGTGACCGTGCGACCGCTGCGCTTTTCCGCGGCGAGGATGGCGCGACACTGTTCGTCGCCGATCGTCATCGGCTTCTCGGTGATGGCGTCGCAGCCGGCGTCGAGCGCACGAATGATGTACTCATGGTGAAAGCGATCCACCGTGGTGACGATGACGCAGTCCGGCTTCTGTTCCTGCAGCATCTGATCGAAGTCGGCATAGACCGCCGGGCCGCCGCATTCGTCGCTGAGCAGCTGCGCACGCGTGCCGTTCACATCGAACACGCCGACGAGGCGCGCACTATTTCGAAATCGTTCGTGAATCGGTTTGGCGAACATGCCGAGCGCGCGTGAACTCGCACCGGCGATGGCGTAGGTTTTCATCTGGAGTAAAGAGTAGAGAGTCAGAGTAGAGAGTGATGAGGCAGAGTCGCTGTTGAATGAAGATAAATAATGGAGGCAATCACATCAATCTGTCAAATTCACTCTGACTCTCTACTATGACTCTCTACTCTTCAAAAGCCAGCGCACGACCTGCGTAACGCCGCGGCCGATGCGCAACGCGTAATAGTACGGCGCATGCCAGTCGCGCCGCATGCCGTAGCGCGTGCGCAGATAGTGCGTATGCGGAAACATCTCGCGAACGACGTAGCGTACGCCGCGCCGCGCATCGGCCATGGACATGCCGATGGCCAAATGCCGCAGCGGCGACCGCAGTGCATCGATGTCGGCGCCGGTCGGCGCCTTCGCCGGCGCAGCGACGCCGACGCGCTGCAGGCGCTCGGCCAGCGCCGCGGTCGACACCCCCCACTCGTCCTGCACATCCCGCAGCATCCGCTCGAGCACATGTCCCATCCCGATCGCACACGCGCCGCGCCACAGAATTTCCGCATCCATCTCGTCGCCGTGCCGATGCAGCAGCAGCGCCACATCCAGCAGCCGCCGCAGCGATCGGTCGGTGTGATGCACATAGTTGTGCACGGACAAGTGCAGCAACAGCGCTTCATGGTCGAACACCAGCACCGGACAGTCCGCGATCGTCGCAGACGTGGTCTGCTCCCAGAACCATTCGGTCAGCACGGAAGCTGCGTATCCCGGCACGGTGAACACATGCCAGTGCAGATCGACCACCGCAGCCGGCGGTGTGCGCTTCACGAAGCCGAGCTCGCCTTCTTCGCTCTGCGCGAATTCGAAGCCCTGAAAAGGCGCCGAGGCGACGTACTCCAGCTCGTGCAGCGCGGCCGTCGCCTGCGGCAGCGACGTCGCCGGCACCAGCAGATCGATGTCGATCATTGGCCGCACCGCAGGATCACGATACAGCAGCGTTCCGAGCGCCGGCCCCTTCAACACGACGACGCGCACGCCATCGGCGGCCAGCCTTTCCAGCAGCCCACGCAGCGCCATCATCTGCCCGCCGGTGCGCCGCAGCGAACGCGCGTAGGCCGCACGCAGCGCTGCGCCGATCGACGCCGGTGCAGCATCGATCAAATGCAGCCGGCGCAGCGCCGCGTACAGCAGCGGAGCGAATCCCTCCGCCTGCGCAGCAGCCATCACGCCGGGCCATTCCGCAGCAGTCGGTGCGAGCGCAGTCGTCTCTCCACCGAGCAGATCGGCACGCAGAATCCGCTTCAAGAGCGAAGTCGCACTACGTTCGTTCGTCGTCACGCGGCGCTCCGGACGCTCGTCGCTTCCCGCTGAACGGCCGCAATCACGTTCGGGAGATTGTCCATGCCGGTGCGATAGATCAACTTGCGCACGGGCACGCGCTCGACGAGCCGTGCGAGCGTGCCGAACCGCGCTGCAGACAGGCCGGATGCACGAGTAATTCTGCGTGCGAAGGAATGCTGCGTCAGGCTGCGCACGGCCTCCGCCACGTTCATCGTCCGAACGACCACGTCGTTCGCAGGGCCTTGCACACGCTCCAGAATATAGATGCCCAGCAGCGGCTGCGCCGTCGCACAAAAACGGCCGTGCCCGCCCGGCCCCAGGTTCAGCCGCAGCTTGGTTTCGAGCGGTGTCACCAATTCCATGTCGTCGGTCGTTCCGAAAAAATGCTGCGCCTGATCCGGCCACAGACGCAGCGAAGGGAACGACGGCCATGCCGTCGCCGCCGTCGCGGACACACCGCACGCCAGCAGATCATCCGACATCATCTCGGCGCCACAGGCCGCCAGATGCGCCGCTATCGTGCTCTTGCCGGTTCCGCTGTCCGCCACGAACGCCACCGCGCCGGGGCCCAGCTTCGCCGCCGACGCGTGCAGCATCGTGACGCCGCGCATCTCCATCCAATAGGCCATCACCGCGCTCAGCAGCCGCGACTGCAGCACCGGATGCGTTCCCATCTCGGCCGTGTACGCGGTGATCCCGTCCGGCTCGAGCAGAAAGTGCTCGTCGTCCATGTACCGCAGGACGACGCCGCGCGGCGTACGCAGCGCCGACATGAACGGCACGCCGTCGAATTTCCAAATGCTCTCGAAAATCAGCTCCCCATCGCCCGGGCCGGTTGGCATCGTCGCGCGCGCGCATCGACGAAAGGTCAGATCGACGCCGTCCATCTCCGCCGGCATCCGCGCCGGGCCGAGCCAGTGCAGCGGAATATCGCTGATCAGGCGAACGCCGAAGGCGTGATAGCTGTGCAGACGAGCATCGCTCATGTGGCGGCGATTGTATCGAAGCCGTACCGGCAGCACGGATTCGCTCTTCTTGACTTCCCGAAGCACACGCTCACAATGTTCATATCGCGCGATCGCACATGACGACGCAGAGCGTCGTCGATCGAATTCCCGCTCGCGCGCCGAGAACCATGATCATTCGCCATCCGGAATACCTGCACCATCTCGAAATCGACGAACGCAGCGGCCTGCCGCGCGCGATCGTGCTGCCCGGCCATGCGCCGTTCCGCATCGAATTTCCCTCCTTCGAATTCGCGCTGAGCGCGAACGGCCGAGAAGTGCGCTCCCCCACCGGCGGCATCGACTACGTGGACATGGAGACGCTCGCGGGCGTCGTCCGACAGGGCGCCCCCGAATGGGCGTCCAGCCATGAAGGCGACGCCTGCCGCCTGGCGGTGCGGATCGGCACGATCGACGCCACGCTGGAGTATCTGTTCCGCAGACACGGGCCGGCCATCACCGTGCGCATCATTCTTCATGGTGCGCCCGAAGCGACGCTGCTGGTGCGCAACCTGATCATGAACGCCGACGTGGTGCTGCCCGCCGGCCAGTGGCGCGTCAATGCCCCGGGCAACGGCATCGGCCGCGACGTGCCGCTGGAGCACATCGCCGCCTGGAGCGGCATCTCGCCCATCGGCGGGCTGCGCGGATCCAGCGCCGTCGTGCACCTCGGCAGCGAGCAGCGCGCCGTCGCACTCTGGCTGCGCCATGAGCTGGAAGTGTGCGACATCCGCATCAAGGGCGGAACGGCCGACCGGCTCGCGCTCGAGGTGTCGACCAATTTCGCCGCCGACGCCGCGCGCATGGGCCGCGCCGCCATCGACCTGTTCGACATCGATCTGCGCGCGCCGCACTTTCGCACCTTCGCCGCCGCCTTTCAAACGTGGATGCGCCTCTCCGGCCACACCACGCCGATGGACCCGCCGGCGTGGATCGGCTCGGCCAGCATCTACGAGGCGCAGATCGGATTTTCGGTGTTCTATCCGGGACATCGCTATCAGCCGTATCCCGAAGTTTCAAATCTGACGGCCGACCTCGATCGCATCGCCGCGCTGGGCTTCAACGTCATTCAGCTGATGCCGCGCCAGCCCTACCCCAGCTACAACGTGCACGACTACTGGGACATCGCCACTTCGTTCGGCGACCCGGTGCAGATGAAAGCACTCGTCGCCGAATGCCACGCGCGCGGCATCCGCATCATCCTCGACGTGCTGCTGCACGGCGTGCTCGACCAGGAATCCATCGGCGTCGCCGCCGACGGCGTGCGCGCCGGCCCGTACGCCCACCTCGTCGGCAGCAACACCTCCGACAGCTTCGCCAGCGAAATCGGCGACTGGAACAATTACCAGATCGCATGGTCGCGCCACATCATCGACTTCGAGCCGTTCTGGAAGGGCGGCAGCCCGCCGGTCTCGCCGCTGATCGCCGCGCATCCCGAATGGTTCTTCCGCGATTCGCAAGGCGCCGTGGCCGGGATCTACACCAAAGCCTTCGACGCGCGCAACCCGGAATGGCAGGCGTATTTCACCGCGGCCATGCAGTTCCTCATGTCGGAACTGAACATCGACGGCTTCCGCTTCGACGCACCGACGTACAACGATTTCCCGAACTGGGCGGACTGGGCGCGGCACCGCGCGGGAATCTCGGCGCTGGCGTGCGTGCCGCTGTTCGAACAT
Organism: Thermoflexales bacterium; assembly: GCA_044235195.1. GTDB lineage: Bacteria > Chloroflexota > Anaerolineae > J036 > Brachytrichaceae > CANJQH01. The sequence continues at coordinate 4,327 of JBIIIA010000099.1, read as the reverse complement.
CTGCGGCCGGCGCTCAAGGCACTCAACCCCGATTCACTCCTGTACACCGAACCGTCGGGCATCCTGCTGCGCCGGTCGATGGACCTGAACTACAACTACGATGAGCAATGGCTGGTGACCGCCCTGCTGCGGCCGGACAACGCTCGGGCGTGGGGCGTGCGCGACGCGCGCGGCCTGGCGCGCTGGATTCAGGATCGCGATGCTTTCCTGCCGCGCGGCGCCATGACGGCGCACCACATCGATTCCCACGACACGTTCTGGTGGCCGAGCTGGGGCGGCAAATGGCGGCGCGAGCAGTTCTCGCTCGATGAAGTCAAGCTGCTCAGCCTGATCTTCCTGTCGCTGCCCGGGCCGTACATGATGTTCACCGGCGGCGAACTGGGCATCGAAGACGTGCTCTCCCGCTTCAACGCGCTCAAGCGCAGCACGCCGGAATGGGCCGGCCTCGAAGTGGCCTGGCTGAACGACGACAGCGTTCCGAACGGCGTGTTCGCCGTCGCCCGCCGCGATCGCCGGCAGGAGATCGTCACGCTGGTGAACCTGAGCGATCGAGCCGAATCGATCGACGTCCCGTCGAGCCTGGCGAATGCGTCGACGTCGATCGAGGTGACGGTCGGCGCGGCGCCGCCGAAGATCGTTCCGGCGGGCGGCGCGCTGCGCATCGAACTGGCGGCGAAGTCCGCAGTAGTGCTGCGCCGACGCGGAGCCTGATCGGCTTTCTCTTTTCCCAGCGTTCTTGCAATGGCCGCACTACCGTGCGGCCATCGCCTGCTGCGCATGCTCCGGCGCGCGCACGTCGACGGCCACCGCCTGCGACGAGCTGCCGGCCACGCCGAACGCCGGGCGGAACTTGAAGCCGTACACCAGCATGCCGCGCTCGCCGTCCTCGCGCAGCACGCGCGTCACCATCTCGACCGGCATGCCGACGTAGACGTCCTGTTCGTCCACATCCGTCAGCTGCGCCGTCAGCAGCGGCCCTTCGGCCAGCCGCACCAGCGCCACGGTGTACGGCGCGAATTTTTCGAAGCCGTGCGGCGCGTTGTGAATCGTGCTGAAGGAGAACACCTCGCCGCGTCCGCTGAATTCGTACGGCGTCTTCGCCTGCGACTGGCAATGCGGGCACACGTCGCGCGGCGGGAAGATCTTCCCGCTGCACGTCGGGCACACTTCGCCTTCCATGCGGTAGCGCTGCTTCGTCGTTCGCCAGTATCGTGCCACTTCCATCGCATTTCCTCCTACCTGAATCCCGACGGGATTCATGGATTTACAAACACCTAGATTCTTTCCAAAACCGTCGTCACCACGGTGGCGCCGCTGCCGCCGATGTTCTGCGCCATGCCCAGCCGCGCGTCGCGCACCTGGTTGGCGCCGGCTTCACCGCGCAGCTGCTGGGCCACTTCCACGATCTGATACATGCCCGTCGCGCCGACCGGATGGCCGCGCGCCTTCAGGCCGCCCATCGTCGTGATCGGCAGCCGCCCGCCGATGCCGATCTGGCCGTCCAGCGCCAGCCGCACGCCCTGCCCGCGCGCCGCGAAGCCGGCCGCCTCCAGCGAAAGCGCCGACATGATCGTGAACGCGTCGTGCACCTCGAACAGGTCGATGTCGGCCGGGCCGATGCCCGCCTGCGCGTAGGCCTTCTGCGCGCTGATCGCGCCGCCTTCGAGATACAGCGGGTCGCGCCGATCGTGCACCGCCACCGTGTCGGTCGCCACGGCGCTGGCGCGCACGCGCACCGGCTTGTCGGTGAATTCGCGCGCGAGCGCCGTCGGCGCCAGGATCACGCACGCCGCGCCGTCGGCGATCGGCGACGAGTCCAGCAGGTTGATCGGGTCGGCGATCGGCTTGGCGTCGGCGAACTGCTTGGCCGAGATCGGCGAGCGGAACATCGCATTCGGATTGTTCACCGCGTTCGCATGCGCGTTGATCGCGAACGGCGCGAAGTCTTCCTTCTTGTAGCCGTGTTCGTGCATGTAGCGCCGCATCAGCAGCGCGTTGATGCCGACGAACGACAGCCCCTGCAGCGCCTCGTACTCGGCGTCCGCCGCCATCGCCAGCGCCGAGGTGGTCAGGCTGCTTTCCTGATCGGTCATCTTCTCGACGCCCATGACGGCGACCACGTCCTGCATGCCGCCGGCGACCATGGCGTAGCCCACGCGAAACGCCGCGCCGGCGCTGCCGCAGGCCGCCTCGATCTTCATCGCCTCGATGCCGCGCTGGCCGGCGAAGTCGGCGATCAGCGCGCCGAGGTGCTCCTGCTTGGTCAGTTCGCCCGAGAGCATGTTGCCGACGTACAACGCGTCGATGCGCTCGAGGCGCGCGGCGCGCATCGCCGAGTTCAATGCCTCGTACGCCAGCATGCGCAGGCTCTTGTCCCAGTGCTCACCCACGGCCGTCTGGCCGATGCCGATGATGGATACGTCTCTCATGGCTTCGTCTCCGGTTCAGGGCTAGTTCAGGCGGTAGTTGCCTTTCATGCGCGTGTACTGCGCGTAGTCGATCTGCGTGCGGCGGCGCACGTAGTCGGCCGTCGTCATCACGTTCGGGTCGCGGCGCGCTTCCGCAATGCGCTCGGTCACCGTCAGGCAGAACGAGTCGCTGCCGGCGCCGCTGCCGAACGAGGTCAGCAGAATGCGGTCGCCCGGCCGCGCCTGGTCGAGCACGGACGTCAGCCCGATCATCGAAGATCCGGCGTACGTGTTGCCGATGTCGTTGACCAGAATTCCGGCGCGCAGCTGGTCCTTGTGGAAGCCGAGCTGCTGGCCGGCGCTGAGCGGGAATTTCAGATTCGGCTGGTGAAAGACGGCGTACGCAAAATCGGACGGTTTGAGCTGCATGGCGTCGAGCAGCGCCGTCGTCGCCGACATGATGTGGTGGAAGTACGCCGGCTCGCCGGTGAAGCGCCCGGCGTGCTCGGGATACTTTTCGTACTGGCGGCGCCAGAAGTCCGGCGTGTCGCTGATGAAGCTGATCGACCCGTCGATCTGCGCCAGCGCCTGTTCGGCCGGCCCGACGAGATACGCCGCCCCGCCCGCGCCGGCGGTGTACTCGAGCGCGTCGCCCGGCCGGCCCTGCGCCGCGTCCATCCCGACGGCCAGCGCATACTCGGCCATGCCGCTGCCGACGAAGCCGATCGACGCCTGCAGCGCCTCGGTGCCGGCCTTGCAGGCGAACTGCCAGTCCGCCGCCTGCGTGTAGGGCGTCGCCCCCAGCGCCTCGGCCAGAATCGTGCTGGTCGGCTTCACGGCGTACGGGTGCGATTCACTGCCCACCCACACCGCGCCGAGCCCGGCCGCCAGCTCGCCCTCGGAGCGCGCCGCCGAACGCACGCCGCGCCGCAGCGCGTTGCGCGCCGCTTCGATGCTCATCGTGGCGACGTCTTCGTCCAGCCCCGGCACGGATTTCTCGCGCACCGGCGAAACGGCGTTGCCGTCCGTCCACAGCTCGGACACTTCCTGCGACACCAGTCGGTAGCGCGGCACATATGCGCCGTAGCCTACGATGCCCACCGGCCGGTTCGGTTTCATGAATTTGGCCATTGCGATATCCCAGATTTATCCCAGAACGCGTCTGGGATATTTCCCGGTGCGCGCCTTGGCATGATCTGGGGTGATCGTAACGACCTCGCACTGTCAAAACGTGCTTTTCGGCTACATAAACCGCAGGCCGGTAGCTTTTGATAGGCCATCTGAAGAGGAACTGAGTCGTTCCGGTGAACGGCGAGACGTGTGTTTTGCGGCCCCTACCCCCTAGTTCCCAATCCCTGTCCCCTTGTCAGGGCTTACATGCCCACGTCGGCCACGCGCGCGTAGATGCGCATGTCGCGCGGACGCCCGTCGGTGTCGAGCGCCTCGTTGCGCAGCGTGCCTTCGAGCTGATAGCCACAGCGCTCGGCGACGCGCCAGCTGCGCGCGTTGCGGTCGTCGGCACGAATCTCGACGCGTCGGGCACGCAGCACGTCGAAGGCGAACCCGGTGATGGCGTGCACCGCCTCGGTCATGTAGCCGCAGCCCTGCTGCGACGTGCGCAGCCAGTAGCCGATCTCGAAGCTCGGCACCGACCAGTCCATGCGATGCAGGCCGCTGCACCCGACGAGCGGCCCTTCACGGCCGCCGTCTTTGCGGAACAGCAGCAGCCACAGATCGTCGCGCAGAATCCAGCGCGCGTAGCCGCGCCGCACCCCGGCCTCGCTCTCGTCGACGCTCGGCGCGTGCTGCGCCCATGGCAGCCACGGCCGCAGCTCCGGCAGCGATTCGACGACGGCGGCGTTCAGCGCCCGCCCGTCGCCGGCGCGCGGGGCGCGAATCACCAGCCGCTCGCTTTCGAT
>JBIIIA010000450.1:0-2973 GCA_044235195.1 Thermoflexales bacterium | reverse complement strand
GTTGACGGGATTGAGCGGAGCGGGCAAAAGCACGATCGCAGAAGCGCTGCTGCCGCTGTTGCAGGAACGCGGGCGCGCAGTGACCTTGCTCGACGGAGACGTGGTGCGCACGCATCTATCGAAGGGGCTCGGCTTCGGCCGGGCGGATCGCGACACGAATGTGCTGCGCATCGGCTTCGTCGCCGGTGAAGTGGTTCGCCACGGCGGCATCGCGCTGGTGGCGGCGATCAGCCCGTATCGCGATGCGCGAAACGCCGTGCGAAAGATGATCGATGGCGTGGCCGCGGATGCGGCCGGCGCCTTCGTCGAGGCGTACGTCTCCACGCCGATCGAGGAATGCGAAAAGCGCGACGTCAAAGGCTTGTATGCGCGCGCGCGACGCGGCGAGCTGACCGGGTTCACCGGCATCGACGACCCGTACGAGCCGCCGCTGCAGCCGGAGCTTGCGCTCGACACCATGGCGGCCACGGCGCAGGCCTGCGCAGAACGAATCATCCGCCTCGCCGTCACGATCGGCCGGCTGTAGGGGGTGATGCTTGCCTCGCCCGCGCGATGCATCCACGCGTCACGGGCCTCGCCCGCGCGTCACCGTTTCACCGGCAGCATGGCCGCAAGCACTGGAAAGCGCGCGCCGAGCTGCGCGAAGAAGGCGCATTCGATCGGCGTGAAATTGCCGCGCGCCGTGCGCAGCAGGTGCAGCGCACGGCGCAGGTCGCAGCCGCGCACTTCGATCCGCCGCAGCCGACCGGCTTCTTCCGCGTCGTGCACGATGTATTCCGGCAGCACCGTGAATGCCGCACGTGCAGCGACCGAACGCTTGATCGATTCGAGGTTGTCGAATTCGGCGACCACGTGCGGATGCACCTTGTGCTGCGCGAGGATCCGGTCGATCCACTCGCGCGAGCTGCTGCTGCGCTGCCGCGTCACCATCGCCTCGCCGTGCAGCTCGCGCACGTTCACGAATCGGCGTCCCCACCACGCATGGCGCGCGCCGACCACGACGTACTGCGGAAATTCCTCCAGCTCGGTGACGACGCAGCCATCCGCGGCGCCGAGCGGCCCGGGGTCACCCTCGACGATGGCCACGCGCAGGTGCTGCGTGCGAATGCGCTCGAGCAGCGCCGACGTGATATCCGTGTGCACCGACACCGTGAGATGTGGATAGCGCTCGCTGAACGCGTCGATCCATTCCGGCAGCAGATACGCGCTCACACCCGGCGTGGCGCCGAGCGTCATCGCGCCGCTCTGCAGTCGAGACACGTCGGTCACCGCCAGTTCGGCCTGCGCCGCCAGGTCGAGAATTTGCCACGTGTAGCGCAGCAGCGTCTCGCCGGCGTCGGTCAGCGTCACACCGCGCGCGCCGCGCACGAACAACGCATTGCCCAGCGCCGCTTCGAGATCCTGTACGTGCTGGCTGACGGCGGACTGCGACAGCAGCAGCTGCTCGGCGGCGCGACTGAAGCTGCCCGCCTGCGCCACCAGACCGAAAATTTCCAACTTGTGCAGACTGAGCGCCCCCGACATATAAGTTTTACTTATACCTCGCATCGGCGATTCGGTCTACCTCGTCGACGCCCGAATCCGTAGACTCATTCGCATGTTGCTGCGATATTTCTACGACGAACGCCTGGCGCAGGCGTCGTACTTGATCGGATGCGCACGAACCGGTGAAGCGATGGTCGTCGATCCGGCGCGCGACGTGACGCAATATCTCGAGGCGGCGCAGCGGGAAGGGCTGCGCATCACGCACGTCACCGAGACGCACATTCATGCCGATTTCGTCAGCGGCAGCCGCGAGCTGGCCGCGCGCACGGACGCCACGATTTATCTGTCGGACACCGGGCCGGCCGAGTGGAAGTACGGCTACGCGCACCAGCCGAACGTGGTGCTGGTGAACGACGGCGACACATGGTCGGTCGGCAATATCCACGTCGAGGTGCTGGCCACTCCAGGGCACACGCCGGAACACATCTCGTTCCTCATCACCGACACCGCCAATGCAGACGCACCGATCGGCATTTTCACCGGCGACTTCCTGTTCGTCGGCGACGTCGGGCGTCCGGACCTGCTGGAGAAAGCAGCCGGCATGGCCGGCACGGCCGAGAGCGGCGCGCGTGCGCAATTCGCCAGCGTGCAGAAAATTCGCGCCATGGACGACTACCTGCAGGTGTGGCCGGCGCACGGTGCGGGCAGCGCGTGCGGCAAGGCGCTGGGGGCGATCCCGTCGTCGACGCTGGGATACGAGAAGCGCTTCAACCCGGCCTTCCGATTCGGTGCAGACGAGGAAAGCGCCTTCGTGCGCTGGCTGCTCGACGGACAGCCGGAGGCGCCGCGCTATTTCGCGCGCATGAAGCACATGAACAAAGTCGGCCCAGCGCTGCTGCGCGAGCTCGCGGCACCGCGCACCGGCACGCGCGCGACGCTCGACGCCGCCATCGCCACCGACGAGCTGGCCGTCGATCTGCGCCCGGCCGAGGACTACGACCGCGGACACGTGCGCGGGACGATCAACATCCCGGCCACGTCGTCGAGTTACACCACCTACCTGGGCTGGTTCGTGCGCTACGACCGGCCGCTGCACCTGGTGCTGCCGGCGAGCGATGAAGCCATCGTGCAGCGCACGCTCACGAATCTGCGCGCCATCGGCATCGACGACATCGGCACGATCACCATGCCCGCCGCACTGACCGGGCCGCTCGATGCGCTGCCGGCGTCGGACGCACAGGAAGTGGTGCGCCGCATGAACGAGGGCAGCATTCAGCCGCTCGACGTGCGCGGCCTGACGGAATTCGAAGACCTGCACGTGCGCGGGGCGCTGCACATCCCGCTCGGCTTTTTACCGAATCGGCTGCAGGACCTGCCGCGCGATCGCACGCTGGCGGTCTACTGCGCGAGCGGCTACCGAGCGCACGTCGCGGCCAGCCTGCTGCGCGCGCACGGATTCCGCAACGTCGAATGCCTGTGCAATGCCAC
>JBIIIA010000098.1:0-9847 GCA_044235195.1 Thermoflexales bacterium | reverse complement strand
CCCTCTCTGCCGAGATTTCGCGCGCTGGTCAGAGCGTTGCCCGACCAGAGCCTGAGCGAAATCGAGGGGGAGAGGGGGCAGGGGGTGAGGCGTGGCGGTGCGAATCTCCCCTGATCAGGCGGCTACTTTCGTCGAATCGGCCGCGCGCTGACGATGCCGGTGTTCAGCCCGATGAGGTTGAGGCCGCCGAAGAAGCGCGCGTGCTCGATCTTCATGCAGCGATCCTGCACGACGTCGAGCCCGGCGTCGACGGCTTTCTGCGCCGCCGCTTCGTTGCGCACGCTGAGCTGCATCCACAGGACCTTCGCGCCGACGGCGATGGCTTCGTCGGCGATGGGCGGCACGTCCTTCGACGCGCGGAACACATCGACGACCTCGATGGCGTGTTCGGCTGCGGCGGCCGTCACCGAGGGATAGCACTTGCGGCCGAGAATTTCGCTCTCACGCGGATTCACCGGCACGATGTCGTAGCCCTCGGCGAGGAGATAGATGGCGGCGAAATGGCTCGGGCGATACGGGTTGCTGCTGAGACCGACCATGGCGATGGTGCGGTACTGCGACAGGATGCCGAGTCGTTCGCCGGCGGTGGTGATGTGCTTGGACATGATTAGGCGGCCTTGCGGGCGGGAACTTCACAGGCGATGGCTTCGAGCGCCGAATGCTGCACGTTGAGCGAGCGCGCCGGCAGGTCCGGCCGCTGCGATGCTTCGAGCGCCTGCGTCAGGTCCCACAGCAGGTCGTCGGCGTCTTCGAGGCCGATCGAAAGGCGGATCATGTTGGGTGCGATGCCGGCGCTGATCTGCTCTTCCTCGCTGAGCTGCGCGTGCGTGGTGCTGGCCGGGTGAATGACGAGCGACTTGGCGTCGCCGATGTTGGCCACGTGGCTGAACAGCTGCAGCGCATCGATGAAGGCGCGGCCGGCGTCGACGCCGCCGCGGATGCCGAAGGTGAACACCGCGCCCGATCCCTCGGGCGTGTACTTCTGCGCCAGCGCGTGGTACGGGCTGGCGGGCAGCGACGGGTAGTTGACCCATTCGACGGCCGCGTGATTCGCCAGGAATTCGGCGACGACGCGCGCGTTGGCGACGTGGCGGCTCATGCGCACACCGAGCGTCTCCAGCCCCTGCAGGAACAGGAAGGAATTGAACGGGCTGGGCGCCGGGCCGACGTCGCGCAGCGTCTCGACGCGCGCCTTCATGATCCAGGCGAAGTCGCCGAAGGTCTCCCAGAAACGGATGTCGTGATACGCCTTGCTCGGCTCGGTCATCGTCGGGAAATTGCCGTTGCCCCAGTTGAACTTTCCGCTGTCTACGATGACGCCGCCGATGCTGGTGCCGTGCCCGCCGATGAATTTCGTGGCGCTGTGAATGACGATGTCGGCGCCGTGCTCGATCGGCCGGCAAAGATAGGGCGTGGCGAATGTGCTGTCGACGATCAGCGGCACGCCGTGTTCGTGCGCGATGGCGGCGACGGCAGCGATGTCGAGCACGGAAATCTTCGGGTTGCCGATGGTCTCGCCGTAGAACGCGCGCGTGCGCGGCGTGACGGCGCGGCGGAAATTCTCCGGGTCGTCGGAATCGACGAACACCGTGTCCACGCCCCACTTGCGCAGGGTGATGTCCATCTGCGTGTGCGAGCCGCCGTAGAGATATTTGCTGGCGATGATCTGGTCGCCGGGCTGCAGCAGCGTCATGAACGTGACGAACTGCGCGCTGTGGCCGCTGGCGACGGCGAGCGCGCCGATGCCGCCTTCGAGCGCGGCCATGCGCTCTTCGAACGCCGCGGTCGTCGGGTTCATGATGCGCGTGTAGATGTTGCCGAAGCGCTGCAGCGCGAACAGCGCGGCGGCGTGGTCGCCGTCCTCGAAGACGTAGCTGGTGGTCTGATGAATCGGCATGGCGCGCGATCCGGAAGCCGGATCCGGGCGCTGGCCGGCGTGCAGCGAGAGCGTGTGAAAACCGAATTTGCGGTCGGACATGGTAGTTGGGCTCCTGTTGGGCTTCTGGAAATTCCTGCGGTGTGCAGCGGATCAGACGCCGAAGGGCGTGCCGCCGACGGTGGTGCGGCCGGGCTGCGCTTTGGCGAGATGCAGCGCTCCGAACAGCCGCGCGCGCAGCCGCAGGAAGTCGAGCGAGTTGCGCTCGCGCGGGCGCGGCAGCCGCACGTCGATGACTTCGGCAATCGCGGCCGGCCGGCCGCTGAGCACGACGACGCGGTCGCTGAGCGCGAGCGCTTCGTCGAGGTCGTGCGTGACGAGCAGCATGGTGAGCTGCGTGCGCTGCCAGGTACTCAGCAGCAGGTCCTGCAGCTGCAGGCGCGTGATGGCGTCGACGGCGCTGAACGGCTCGTCGAGCAGCAGCGCGGTCGGTTCGGCGACGAGCGCGCGCGCGAGTGCGGCGCGCTGCGCCATGCCGCCCGAGAGCTGCTTGGGCAGCTGGTCCGCAGCGCCGGCGAGGCCGACGAGCTCGAGCAGTTCGTCGGCGCGGGTGCGCACGGCGGCCGGGACGGGCGGGCGCACGCCGAAGAGCGCGTTGTCGCGCACCGACAGCCACGGCATCAGGCGCGGCTCCTGGAACATCAGGCCGAGCGAACGGCGCGCCGCCGCCGCCGGCGCGCCGTCGACGAGCAGCGTGCCTTCGTGGCCGTCCTCGAGCCCGGCGAGCAGGCGCAGCAGCGTGCTCTTGCCGCAGCCGCTCGGGCCGATCAGCGTGACGACTTCGCCCGGCGCGACGTCGAGCGAGACGTTCGTCAGCACCGGCTGGCCGCCGAAATGTTTGGTGACGGAGAGGATGCGAATGCGGCTGCTCATGGTTATTTCACGAATCCGTCCGTCCAGCGCAGTGCGCGCCGTTCGACGAAGCGCAGCAGTCCGTCGCTGAGCTTGCCGAGCGCGGCGAGCAGCAGGATGCTGACGAGCATGATGTCCGGGCGAGCGCTGTTCTGCCCGTCGATCAGCATGAAGCCGAGGCCGCGCGTGCTGGCGATCAGCTCGGCGGCGACGAGGAAGAGCCAGCCCTGGCCGAGGCCGATGCGCAGGCCGGCCAGCAGGTACGGCATCGCTGCGGGAAGCACGATGCGTCGGATGGTCTCGGCGCGCGTGAAGCCGAATACCACGCCGACTTCGATGAGCTTGCGGTCGGCTTGTCGGATGCCGGCGACGAGGTTGACGTAGACCGGGAAGAACGCGCCGATGGCGATCAGCGTGAGCTTGGGCGCTTCGTCGATGCCGAGCCACAGCAGCAGAAACGGCACCCACGCCAGCGAAGGGATGCTGCGAATGGCCTGCAGCGTCGGGTCGAGCGCGCGTTCGACGGAGCGCCACATGCCGACGGCGGTGCCGACGACGAGCGCTGCGCCGCCGCCGATGGCGAAGCCGAGCAGCACGCGCAGGGCGCTGGCGCCGACGTGCTTGAACAGGTCGCCGCCGGCGAGCAGTTCGGCCGCGGTGCGGACGACCTGCAGCGGCGGCGGCAGCTGGTTCGGTCGAAAGACGCCGGTCACCGCCGTGGCGAGGTGCCAGGCGACGAGCAGCAGCAGGGGAACGGCAAGCAGCGTGGCGCGCTGGCGCCACGCTGCGGAATTCGCCGTCGGTCGGATCGATGTCTGCATGGGGCGAAGTATGACAGAGTGCGGTCCGTAGTCCGGCGTCTTATGTGCGGATTACTTGAGAGCGGCCGAAGCCAGCGAGGCGTCGATGAGCTCGGTGAGCGCCTTGTCCGGATCGGCGTCGGCGGCGACGAGCTTCTCGTCCTTGAGGATCGGCACGATGGCCTGCAGCGCCGCCTGCAGCGCCGGGCCGGGGATGCCGGTGTCCTTGTCGAGGACGGTGCGCTCGGTGATCTGCAGCTTGGCGACGGCGAGGTCGATCTTGCCTTCCTCGGCGAGGATCTGCGCGGCGGCATCGGGATTTTCGAGGATCCACTTGCGCGCGCGTTCGTAGGCCAGCAGGACCTTCTTGACGTAGTCGGGGTGCTTCTGCGCGAACTCCTCGCGCGCGTTGAGCACGCCGAAGGAGTTGAAGTCGATGTTGCGGTGGATCAGCTTCGCGCCGTCGGTGAGCTGCGCCGAAGCCATGTGCGGATCGAGGCCGGACCAGGCGTCGACGTCGCCGCGGATGAGCGCGGCGCGGCCGTCGGCGTGCTGCAGGTTGACGATCTCGACGTCGCTCTGCGACAGGCCGGCTTCCTTCAGGCTGCGCAGCAGGAAGAAGAACGGATCGGTGCCGCGGGTGACGGCGATCTTCTTGCCCTTGAGATCGGCGACCGATGCGATCGGCGAATCACCGCGCACGACGAGCGCGGTCCATTCGGGCTTCGAATAGACGTAGACCGTTTTCTGCGGCACGCCGTTGGTGCGGGCCAGCAGCGCGGCGGCGCCGGCGGTGCTGCCGAAGTCGCTGCTGCCGCTGTTGACGAGTTCGTTGGCCTTGTTGCTGCCGGCGCTGAAGTTCCAGGTGACCTTGACGCCGTCTTTGGCCAGTTCCTCTTCGAGCCAGCCGTTCTTGCGCAGCACCAGGCTGCTCAGATTGTAGGTGGCGTAGTCGAGGCGGACTTCGGCCGGCTTCTCGGCCGCGGGAGCGGCGCCGCACGCGGCGAGCACGATGGCGGCCGCGCTGAGCAGCAGTGCGCGTCTGGTGAACGATGGGTGATGCATAGAAATGGTGGACATGATGTTCGTGCTTCGACGCACCCTGAAGGTTCCGCGCGCATTCGGAGGAGTCGAGGAAAGTGCGTGCGGACTTTGCGTCCCCATTGCGCTCTCATCTTCCAGGAATGCTGACGGAATTGGCACCTTGCGCCTGCGCATGGTTGCCGCGGTTTCGTAGAGCCGATCTCTCCACCGCTCTGGATAAGAGTGTGCCTGAAGTGATGGCAATGCTAGCCAGCGGCGCACGGGAAGTCAACGCAGACGATGTGCGGTGACTTGCCATTCGCAGGCGGTTCGTGCGTCGGCGCTTGCGGATGGCAGGAAATGCCGCGCGTCAGCCGGAGGTGAGCGCAGTGAGCAGGACGGCGAGCGCAGCTGCGGCGAGTGCGACGAGCGCAGCGACGCGCAGGATGCGCGCGGCCGCCACTCGCATGCCGTGCCGCGCATGGAGCCGTTCGCCGTCGCGCAGTCGGTTTCCACTGCGTTGTGGCTGCACACCCTGGATGCTGCGCAGGTGCCAGGATTTCGCGCAGTAGCCGTACTCGGCGAGCTCGGAAGCATGAATCACGCGCGGGCGCTTCACGAGGCGCCGCCTTGTCCGAGCAGCTTGTAGCCGCGGCCGCGCAGCGTGATCAGATAGCGCGGCTCATCGACGTTCGGCTCGAGTTTGCTGCGCAGGCGGCTGATGAGCTTTTCAATGCGCGCATCGTCGACGGTGTCGATGTAGTTCGTGCCCCAGACGTTGGTGACGATCGCGAATTTGTCGACGATCTTGTTCATGCGCCCGTAGAGCAGCAGCAGCAGCTTGTACTCGAGCTCGGTGAGCGGTTCGATCGTCGCGCCGTCGACGCGCACTTCACCGGACTCGACATCGACGTATACGCCCGGCCGCACGCCGGGGCGGGTGAGCGCCTGGCGCCGCACGAACGCGCGCCAGACGCTGCCGATCAGCACGTCCGCGCCGCCGCCGTCGGTCATGCGCATGGTGCGCAGCTGATCGACGACGTCGCGGTCGCCGCTTTGTCCGGCGACGACGCCGATGAGCGCATTCTGCTGAGCCTGATCGAGCTGCATCCAAAGCCGCACGCATTCGTTGCGCACGTTGTTCTCGGAATCGAGCGCCTGCAGCACCGTGCGATGCGCTTCCTCGCGCGCGCTGTCCGTGATGCCGGCCGCCATGCGCATCCACGTCTCGGTCACGGCTTTGATCAGGCCGGCGTGGCCGCCGGCTGCAGCCACGACGAAATTCAGATCCTGTCGTTCGATCGGCGTCCCGTCCGCCGCCTCAGCGGCGATTTCCATGGCGTCGTTGTAATCGACGAAGCCGAGCCACACTTCGCGGTTGGCGAACAGCTCGGCGAACTCGTGGCTTTCGTTGTCGGTGCGGATCAGGTGCAGCGGCCGCTCCGTGGCGGTGACGAAGCTGAGCGCGCCGGCGTGCTGATCCTTCATCGCGCGCAGGTTCAGGAACGTGCGCCCGTCGAGCTTCTCGAACGGGTCGTCGAATTCATCGAACAGCAGCACCAGCATGCGCTCGGATTCCTCGCAGACGAGGCGGATGGCGTTGTCGAAGGCCAGCGGGCTGCGGATGGGCGTTTCGGGCTGTACGATTTCATGATGCAGCGTGACGAGCTGCTGCAGCAGCTGCGTGTGCACCCCCGCTCGGCGCAGCGAGCTGATGATGTTGCGCAGCGTCGCCTCGTGCAGCGCCTGCTCGGTGCGGTGCGCCATCAGGTTGCAGTCGACGTAGACGAAAAGATAGTCGTCGGCGCGGTCGCCCAGCAGCGAATTTCGCGCGTCGTGGCTGCAGAGTTCGCGCAGCAAACTGCTCTTGCCCATGTTGCTCAGCCCGATCACCGAGCACGAGCGGGAAGACTGGATGCAGCGCGTGATAAAGCGGGCTTCGGTTTCGCGGATCATGGGTTGGGGAGTGCTGAGATTATATTCACGCCCATGGATTTTCTGGCCGGTCTTCTATTGGTGGCGGTTCCGACGTGGTTGTATGCGTGGCTGGTGCGCCGCGTCGATCGATACGAGCATGAGCCGGTGCGCTATCTGGCGGCGGCATTTCTGTGGGGGGCTTTGCCGGCGGTCGTGCTGGCGGTGATCGTGCAGGTCGTGCTGGCGGTGCCGGTGAATCTGGTGTTCGGGGAGGAGAGTTTGTCGGCGGAGTTGACGACGACGGCGCTGATCGCGCCGGTCGTGGAGGAAATTTTGAAGGGGGCGGCGGTGGCGGCGATCTACGCCTGGCGTCGCCGCGAATTCGACGGCTGGATCGACGGCATCGTGTACGGCAGCACGGTCGGCTTCGGTTTCGCGTTCGTCGAAAACCTCGGCTACCTGGCTGGCGTCGAAACTCTCGAGGGCTGGTGGACGCTGTATTTTCTGCGCGTGCTGGTGTTCGGATTCATGCACGGCTTCTGGACGTCGCTGATCGGCATCGGCTTCGGCATCGCGCGTCGGCGGCGCGGATTCATCGCCGGTGCGGCGATCGTGATCGGACTGGCGGCGGCGATCGTCGGCCATGTGGTGCACAACGCGTCGGTGGTGCTGGCGCAGGTGAGCGACGGCGCGACGATGGTGTTCGCCGCCGGCAACTACCTGTTTATGCTGGCGTTGATCATCGGCCTCTCGTGGATCGGCGGGCGTCGTGAGCGCGCTGTGATGCGGGCGCACCTGGGCGACGAGGCGCCCGAGGTGCTGCCGCCCGCGGCATACGAGTCGTTGACGGGCGGACGCGGCCGGCGCTCGTTGCCGCGTTCGCTGGTGCAGGCGGCGGCCGAGCTGGCGCTGGCCAAGCGGCGCGCGGCGAACGCCGGCGAGATCGAACTGCTGCGCGAGAAGCTGCGGCGTTCGGCCGCCGGCTGAATTTTTTACGCGATGGCCGGCCCGAGCGGCATGGCGCGCCCGGCGATGGCGTGCTGCATGGCCTCGACGTCGTCCCACGCGTACTCGGTGCGGCCGAAGCACAGCGAGCGTTCGTGGCCTTTGCCGCAGGCCACCACGGCGTCGCCCGGGCCGGCGAGTGCGCAGGCGCGCCGCAGCGCTTCGCCGCGTTCGGGCACGCGCACGGCTTTGCCGCGCCCTTCGCCCATGCCCGATTCGATCCGATCGCAGATGTCGTCGAAATTTTCTTCGCGCGGATCCTCGGATGTCAGCACGACGACGTCGGCGTGTGCGGCGGCGATGGCGCCCATGACCGGGCGCTTCTGCGCGTCGCGCGCGCCGGCGCAGCCGAAGGCGACGATCAGGCGGCCGGGGGTAATTTCGCGCAGCGTGCGCAGGCAGGCGTCGAGCGAGGCGGGGGTGTGGGCGAAGTCGACCACGGCGAGGTACGGCTGGCCGGCGTCGACGCGCTGCATGCGGCCGGGCACGCTGGCGACGGAGGCGATGCCGGCGCGGACGGCGTCGTCCGGGATGCCGAGCGCGCGCGCGGCGGCGCAGGCGGCGAGGATATTCGAAACGTTGAAGCCGCCGATCAGCGACGTGCGCAGCGGCAGCGGCTCGTGTGCGCCGGGGCGGAAGGCGTAGGCGTCGATCGTGCCGGCGGCGAAGTCGGCGCGCGGGGCGAACAGCCACCAGTCGGCGAACTCACCGGCGGGCTGCACTTCGCGCGAGTACAGCAGGCGGCGCGCGCTCGGCAGGCGCGCGAGATGGGAGAAGGAGTACTCGTCGTCGACGTTCAGGACGTGCACCGGCGCCATTTCAAACAGGCGCGCTTTGGCCGCGCGGTAGGCCTCGCGCGTGCCGTGCAGGTCGAGGTGATCGCTGGTGATGTTGGTGACGACGGCGACGGCGAAGTCGATGCCGTCGACGCGGTGCTGGGCCAGGCCGTGGGAGGTGACTTCGAGGATGCAGTGGGTGGCGCCGGCGTCGCGCATCTGCGCCAGGTAGCGCTGGATGTCGTCGGCCTTCGGCGTGGTGGTGTGCAGGCCGGTGTCGAGCGCCGTGTCGCCGATGACGGCGGCGACGGTGGTGATCAGGCCGGTGCGCAGGCCGGCGTGCGTCAGGATCGCGTGCAGGAGCGTCGAGGTGGTGGTTTTGCCGTCGGTGCCGGTGACGCCGACGACCGTCATGCGGCGCGAGGGGTGGCCGTGCCATGCGGCGCACAGGTGGGCGAAGGCGGCGCGGCCGTTCGGTGCGACGACGACCGGGATGCCGGCGTCGGCGGGGGCGGCGTCGGCGCGTTCGCAGACCACGGCGGATGCGCCGCGCGCGAGGGCGGCGGGGATGAAGCGATGCGCGTCGACGCCGACGCCGGCATACGCCACGAACAGGCTGCCGGGTGCGACGGCGCGGCTGTCGTCGGTGACGCCGGTGATCGTCGGATTCGCAGCGGGCATGGCCGTCGGCGAGGGCAGTGCGGAAAGCAGGTCGTGCAGCTTGTGCATTTATCTGATCGTGATATATTCACGCCATCGCGTTCGGCATGCCGGATGCGCTGGATACACCATCTTAAAAAATGGAGGTGATGGCACTATGAGTAGTCCGAAAATCAGCGCCGTGGCATCACCTCTGGCTCTTCGCTAGAGAAGTTGCCACGGCGCGCGGTCACGCCGGCTCGACAGGGCCGGCGTGATTGTTTTTCCGGCCTTTCCCTATCTTTTCTTCTCCTTGCCGGCGAGGATCCACTCCATTGTGGCGGAGGCGAGGTGATCGAGCGAGCGGACGCACATGTCGAGGTGGCGCTCCTTGGTGTCCTCGATCGGGTTGTGCGAGATGCCGCGCAGGCTCTGGACGAACATCATGACGGTGGGGACGCCGGCGCGCGAGATTTCGGCGGCGTCGTGCAGCGGGCCGGACGGCAGGCGATGGGTGTTGCCGGAGACGGCGACGTTGGCTTCGTCGCACATCTGAAGCAGCGCCTTGTGGAAGGCGATCGGCTCGATGTTCCAGATCTTGTTCCAGGTGACGGTGCAGCCCTCTTCCTTGGCGAAGCGCTTCGCGGCGGCCTGCGCCTCGCGGAACATGGCGCGCAGTGCCTTGGCGTCGATGTGGCGCTGGTCGAGCGAGCATTCGGCCTCACCGGCGATGGCGGTGGGAATGCCGGGGCGGGTGACGATGCTGCCCATGGTGCACACGCCGCCGTGTCGCTTGGCGATTTCGCGGATTTCGAGCTCGAGGCGGGCGGCGCAGGCGACCGGATCGCGGCGCACGTCCATGGGGGTGCTGCCGGCGTGGGCGGTCTGGCCTTTGAAGA
>JBIIIA010000449.1:0-2982 GCA_044235195.1 Thermoflexales bacterium | reverse complement strand
ACCTGTTTGGCGTCGTGGGAGAAGTCGGCGGTGAGCAGGGCGCGCTGCGCGATTTTCTCCAAAAGGTGAGCACACTCGGCTTCGTCGCTGCCGGTGACGGCCGCCAGCAGCGGCGGGTCGACCCCGGGAAGCAGTGCGCTGATCGCGAGGACGTGCACTTCCTGCGCCGTCAGAGCGCCGAGCACATTCGCGCGGAAGAATTGCATCAGAGGGGCGCTGGGCCGCGCGTCGGACGACAGAAAGGGACGCCCGCCCGAGTATTTGTAATGGTGCGTGAGCAGCCGGATGCCGGCGATCCATCCGCCCGTGAGCCTCTCGATCGACGACAGCAATTCGGGATCCAGGGCGTCGAACTTCGCCGTTCGAAGAAAGGTGGTGAACTCGTCGTGATCGAAGGCGATGGCGCGCTCATCCAGGACGACGATCGCATCGTGCAGGATGAGCTCGGCGACGCGCAGATCGAGGGACGCGCGCGTCGTGACGAGGAGGCACACGTTCTCCGGCGCTTCGTCGATCAGCCGTTGAAGAACGGGGAGCGCCTTCGAATCGGCGAGGTGGTGTGCATCGTCGATGCCCACGACGACGCGGCCGCCGTGTTCACGCAGCCGCGCACAGATCGCGCGAATTCGCTGCGGCGCGGTTTCGTCGTCGGTGCGGCCATTGGAGCGCGTTTGCAGCGCGGGATCGGCGTCGGCGAGCTGCTGAACGAGC
Source organism: Thermoflexales bacterium (assembly GCA_044235195.1). Lineage (GTDB taxonomy): Bacteria > Chloroflexota > Anaerolineae > J036 > Brachytrichaceae > CANJQH01. Next base: position 2,271 of record JBIIIA010000449.1, on the reverse strand, counting down.
TGCTGCGCGAATTGCTCGGCGTTGACGCCGGCCTCCAGCGACAGCCAGGCGCAGCGCGGGCGTTCGGCGGCCGGCAGGTTCAGGAGGGTGCGCAGCCAGTCCGCCGCGAACGTGGTCTTGCCGTAGCCCGGCGGAGCCGACAGCACGATGAGGCGCAGCTGCCGCCATCGGGCGAGCATCGCGGTAAGTCGGGGGCGGTCGATCGTCGTCGGCTGGCGGCGTGGGATCGAGACGGTGAGCACGCGCGGGTATTGTAGCTGTGTGGGGGGCTTGGCTGACGGCGGCTGACGACCTTCGAAACGAAGGAAAGGTACCCGGCTTCTTAGAAGCCGGGTACCTTTCCTTCGTTTCGAAGGTGGGCGATGTCGGCTGCGCGCGCCACGCGGATGGCTTCGAAGCGGCTGTGGACGTTCAGTTTGCGATAGATGCGGCGCAGATGGGAGTGAATCGTGGTGATGCCGAGCGTGAGCGCGTCGGCGATCTGCTCGGGCGTCAGGTCGTCGCACAGCATGCGCAGGATGCGGCGCTCCTGGGCCGTGAGCTGAAATGCCTGATGCGGCTGATCGGGGCCGGACATGCGGATCAACAGTCGCTGCACATAGACGCCGGAGCACTGACGCAGGGTCGGCAGCAGGTTCGGATAGTCCAGAATCAGGCGATGCAGGCCGGTGCGTTCGAGGTCGACCAGGGCGTCCTGCAGGTGCCGGCGCGCGCGATCGGCGTCGCCGCTCGACTGTGCCTCGATCGCCTGCAGCACGCGCACGTGGATGGCTTGGCTGTGGAAATTGGCGCCGTGCAAATCTTCGAGGATGCGATCGAGGGGCGCGCGCACGTCCGCACCGAAGCGGCCGGTGAGGACGGCGCCGCTCACCAGCGCCAGGCGCAGGGCAACCGGGTCTTCCGGCTGCAGGCTTTCGAGCGGCCGACGCAGATTTTCGAGGGTGTGCCGGCAGCCCTCGATGCGGCCGAGGCGGAAGTCGCGCAGGATGCGGGCCGCGGCGACCAGGCCGATGATGTGCGCCGAGCAGGTGGACAGCAGCCGCAGCCATTCGGCGGCGTCCGCGTCGTCGTCGATCGCGACGCTTTCCGGATGCGGCGCTTGGGCGCATTCGCACAGCGTGAGGTCGATGTGCGCCAGATAGGCGATCTCCGGCAGCAGGCCGCCGATCTGATGGATGTCGATCGTCTGCTGCAGCGGCGCGCGCGCCTCGTCGATCCGGTCGAGGAGATAGAGCATGTCGCCGCAGGAATAGCGGGCGATGAGGTTCAGCCCGCTGAGCGTCCAGTTGCTTTGCTCTACGTAGACCTGCGCGAAGGCGAGGCTGGCGAGCGCACCGTCCGGATCGGCACGGCGACGCTTGACGATGCCATGTGAAATCAGCGCCTCGATCGCGCCGAACTGGAACCCGGCGTTCATGAAGATGCGCGCGCCGCTTTGGATCAGCTGGGCGCACCGCTCGGGATCCTCGGAGTCGCCGACGACCCAGCCCTGCAGCACGTGCAGGTAGCCGGACGCCAGCCCGTTCGGATGGTGCGGCATTTGCTCGATCTCCGGCAGCAGTTCCGCCGCGCGCGACAGCGACCCTGTGGCGACGAGCTGGGCCAGCGCGCTCAGGGCGGCCGCCTCACAGCGCAGTTCGCCGGGCGGCAGGTTCGCGACGGCGGCCATGGCGCGTTCGGCTGCGGCCGTGATCGTCGGCGACGCGGTGATGTACGCGTACAACGCTGCGTCGACGGCAAGCTCGGCGTGCGCAGCGAGCACGGACTCCGGCAGCTGGCTCAGCATGCGCTGCGCCGCGGAGAGATCGTGGCGCAGCAGCGCGCTGCGGATGGATCGCGCGATCGCACCGGCTCTGTCGAGCAGCTCGGCGTCGCTCTTCAGCAGCGCGAACGCTTCTTCGATGCACCCCTGATCGATCAGCCAGTCCGCCGCGCGAGCGCGCATCGCCGCGATGGCTGCGTCGTCCGGATGCAGTGCGAGCCGGCGCCGCAGGAAATCCTGGAAAAGCGTGTGCAGGCGGCAGCGGATCGCCCCGGACGGCCTGCGGCTCCGATCTTCGTCGGGGATGAAAAAAATGCCGCGGCGAACCAGCGTGTGCAGCAGTTCCTCGCATTCTGCGGTGGGGCGCTGCAGGACGGCGGCGACCAGGTCGGTGGTCAGCCACGGGAGCACGGCGGCCGTCTCGAGAAAAATGCGCGCCGCGGCGTCGAGCTCGTCCAAAATTTTCGCATGGAAGAACTGCGCGAGGATGGAGCGCTCGCCGGCGTGGA
>JBIIIA010000448.1:0-2987 GCA_044235195.1 Thermoflexales bacterium | reverse complement strand
CCGCCGAGCGCGGCGTCGAGCGCGCCGGTCGCGCCGCCCGGAGAAACCACGCCTTCGAACAGATTGACGATGAGCAGATCGGCTTCGACCGACTGAATCGGCTGATGAACGATGGAGATGCGCATGCCGTGATTGTACGGGGCGGGGGTGACCCACCGGGTTGGGCGACCTACCGGGTTGGGCGACCCACCGGGTTGGGCGACCCACCGGGTTGGGCGACCCACCGGGTTGGGCGACCCACCGGGTCGCCCCTACGGTTTCGGGTATGCGTTCTGCAAAATGATGGCGCCTTCCTCCATGTTGGGGGTTTCGGAGAGGATGCGGCCGGCGCACGAGAAATCGGCGAGGGCGCGCAGCAGGTCTTTGTAGCGCAGGTCGGCCTCGTCGAAGTTCAGGTGATTCTTTTCGCCGCGTGCGGTGTAGGCGATGCCGCTGAGGTGAATGTGCATGCGGCGCAGTGCGTCGGGGCCGAGGCCGTCGCGGATGCGCTGCAGGGCGGCGGCGAATTCGGCGTAGGAGTTGAACGAACCGTCGCCGGGGCGGGCGTGCAGGTGCGCGAAGTCGACGCAGGGCAGCACATTTTCGATGCGGCGGCTCCACTCGATGGTTTCGTCGAGCGTGCCGAGCAGCGCCTGCTTGCCCATCGTTTCGGGGCGCAGCGTGATCGGATTGTGCTCGCGGCGCAGCGTCGCGGCGATGTCTTCGAGCCGTTCCGTGGCGATGCGGAAGGCCTCGGCGGTCGCGCGCTTCATGTACGAGCCCGGGTGAAAGATCACGTCGGTGGCGCCGGCGGCCGCGCCGAGGCGGGCGGCGTTCAGCAGGCGTTCGCGGCCGGCCTGCCACATTTCCTCCGTTTCGGCGTTCAGGTTGAAGAAATACGTGGCATGCACGCTGATGGCCACGTCGCATTCCTCGGCGGCGGCGCGGATGCGGGCGCAGGCGTCGGTTGTGATGTGCGTGGTGCCGCGCACCCAGGCGAGCTCGAGGGCGGAGAGGCTGAGCTCGCGGATGCGTCGCACGCCGCCGGCGCTGCCCTGCGTCTTCGGCGCGCTGAGCGGCGTGCCGACTGTGCCGAATCGGAAAGGCAGCGCGCGGTGGGTGGATTTGCTCATGACTGTGCGAAGAGCGGCATGGTGGACGAGTGCGCCGCGGCGGCGTCGATGAACGCCCGGAACAACGGGTGCGGCCGATTCGGGCGGCTCTTGAATTCCGGGTGGAACTGACTGCCGACCATGAACGGATGATCGCGCAGCTCGGTGATTTCGACCAGCCGGCCGTCGGGCGAGAGGCCGCTGAAGACCAGCCCGGCCTCGTGCATCTGCTTGCGGAAGGCGTTGTTGAACTCCCAGCGATGGCGATGGCGTTCGCTGACGGTGAGCGGCTGATCCGCGGCCGCGCCGTCGCCGGCGGCGTAGGCGGCGTGCGCGCGCGTATTTTCGGCGAGCACGCACGGGTACACCCCGAGCCGCATCGTGCCGCCCATGTCGGCGACCTCGCGCTGGTCCTGCATCAGATCGATGATGGGAATCTTCGTGGTGTGGTCGAACTCCGTGCTGTTCGGCTCGCGGCTGTTGAGCGCGGCGCGCGCGAATTCGATGCACATGACCTGCATGCCGAGGCACAGGCCGAGGTAGGGCACCTTGTTTTCGCGGGCGAACGTGGCGGCGCGAATCTTGCCTTCGACGCCGCGGTAGCCGAAGCCGCCGGGCACGACGATGCCGTCGACGGCGGCCAGGCGATCGAAGCCCTCGCCGCGTTCGAGGTCCTCGCTGTTGACCCAGTCGATGCGGATGTCGCGGCCGGCGGCGACGGCGGCGTGGTACAGCGACTCACGCACGCTCATGTAGGCGTCGTGCAGTTCGACGTACTTGCCGACGATGGCGACGCGCAATTCGGGCTTTTCGCGGCGCATTTCGGCGCACATCGCGCGCCACGCCTCGAGATTGGGCTGCGGGCAGTTCATGCCCAGCCGTTCGCACAGCCAATCGCCGAAGCCCATGTCCTCGAGCATGATCGGCACTTCGTAAAGATAGCGCGTGGTGACCATCGGCAGCACCGCGCGCGACTCGACGTCGCAGAACATGGCGATCTTCTCGCGCATGTCCTCGTCGACCGGATGATCGCTGCGGGCGATGATGGCGTCCGGCAGGATGCCCACGCTGCGCAGGTCGCGCACGCTGTGCTGCGTCGGTTTGGTCTTGATCTCGCCGGTGGCGCCGACCATGGGCAGGAACGTGACATGAATATAGAGCGTGTTTTCGCGGCCGAAATCGTGGCGCATCTGGCGAATGGCCTCGAGGAAGGGAGACGCCTCGATGTCGCCGACGGTGCCGCCGACCTCGACGAGCACGACGTCGGCCGAGCTGCTCTTGGCGACCAGGCCGATGCGGCGCTTGATTTCGTTCGTGACGTGCGGGACGACCTGAATCGTCTTGCCGAGGTAATCGCCGCGGCGCTCCTTCGTCAAAACTTCTGAGTAGACCTGGCCGGTGGTGGTGTTGCAGGCCTTGGAGAGGTTGGTATCGATGAAGCGTTCGTAGTGGCCGAGGTCGAGGTCGGTTTCGGCGCCGTCCTCGGTGACGAAGACCTCGCCGTGCTGGTACGGCGACATCGTGCCGGGGTCGACGTTGAGGTACGGGTCGAGTTTCTGGACGGCGACGCTGAGGCCGCGCGACTTCAGCACGCGGCCGATGGCAGCGGCGGTGACGCCTTTGCCGACCGAGCTGACGACGCCACCGGTGCAGAAAATAAATTTAGGCATATACGCAAATCCTTTCAGTGAATCAGCATGAAGACCGAGATGCGACGAGCCGAAGACAACATAATCTTCAACTTGTAGATTAGCAAACGAGACGACAGCGGGCAAGATGCAAAAAAAGAGCCCTTGCGGGCATTTTTTTGCGGGTTCCTTCACGCGCGCATCGGCGGGAATGCGATGGATGTCGGCGCCGAGGCGTCGGGGTGATGCGCTTGTCAAAGAACTACCG
>JBIIIA010000446.1:0-2988 GCA_044235195.1 Thermoflexales bacterium | reverse complement strand
TGCTGGCGCAGATGTCGTCGAAGTGCCGCTACAACGTGCGCCTCGCCGAGCGCCGCGGCGTGCAGGTGCGGCGCATCACGCCGGTCGATGGACCCGACGCCGCGCTGCTCTACGACATGTACGCCGAGACCGGCGCGCGCGACGGCTTCGGCATCCGCAGCCGCGAGTACTACCTCGACGCGTGGCGCACGATGCGCGCCGTCGGCTTCCTCGCCGAACACGAAGGCGTGCCGCTCGGCGGCATCGTCGCATTCGCCTACGGCCGCCGCGCATGGTACTTCTACGGCATGTCGCGCTCCGTCGGCCGCGAGCACATGCCCAACTACCTGCTGCAATGGCACGCCATGTGCTGGGCGCGCGAACAGGGCTGCGACGCCTACGACTGGTGGGGCGCACCCGAACAGCTCGTCGAAACCGACAGCATGTGGGGCGTCTACCGCTTCAAGCAGAGCTTCGGCGCCGAATTTGCCGAGGGCGTCGGCGCATGGGACTTCGCGCCGTTTCCCTTGCTGCTGGCGGCCTATCGTCGCATGCGCAGCAGAGAGTGAAAAGTGATAGTAGATGGTCATAGCTGTGCCTGCCCGCTATCTACTATGACTCTCTACTATTACTCTCTACTATCCCCTCTTACAATCCCCCTCCATGAGAACCCCTTTCATTGCAGGCAACTGGAAGATGAACAAAACCATCGACGAGGCTCGCCAGCTCGTCGCAGAGCTGCTGCCGCTCGTCGCCGACGTGCGCAATGCCGAGATCGCCGTGTGTCCGCCCGCCGTGTCGCTCTCGAGCGTCAAGGCTGCGCTGGCCGGCAGCGCCGTAAAACTGGGCGCGCAGAACATGCATGATCAGGACAAGGGCGCGTTCACGGGTGAAATTGCGCCGGGCATGCTCGCCGGCCTGGCCGACTACGTCATCCTCGGCCACAGCGAGCGCCGCCAGATTTTCGGTGAGAGCGACGCCTTCGTGAATCGCAAGGTGCTGGCCGCGCTGAAGAACGGCATCACCCCGATCCTGTGCATCGGCGAGACGCTGCAGGAAAACGAAAGCGGCCAGACCGAAGCCGTGCTCGAGCGGCAGGTGGCGGCCGGTGTGGCCGGCATCTCGGCGGCCGATGCGCCGAAGCTCGTCGTCGCCTACGAACCGATCTGGGCGATCGGCACCGGCCGCGCCGCCACCGCCGACGACGCGCAGAAGCGCTGCGCCTTCGTGCGCGACTGCCTGCGCGCGCAGCTCGGCGACGCCGCGGATGCCATCCGCGTGCAGTACGGCGGCAGCGTCACCGCCGCCAATGCCGCCGAACTGCTGGCCAAGCCCGACATCGACGGCGCGCTCGTCGGCGGAGCCAGCCTCAAAGCCGCCGACTTCGCGACGATCTGTCGCGCCGCCGGCGCATAGTACGCACATGCCGTACGACCTGCTGCTTCTCGCGATCTCGTTCACGGCGATGTGGCTGCTCGTGAATCGCATGCACCGCCGGCTGCAGCAGGTCTTCACGCTTCTCACGCGGCGCAGCAGCGCCGGGGAAAAGCTGTATACGACGGTGCTCCTGCCCGGCACGGCCATCCATGAAACCAGCCATGCGCTGGCCGCGCTGCTGCTCGGCGTCCGGGTGCGGCGATTCTCGCTGCGCCCACGCCAGATCTCCGGCAACGCCCTGCAGCTCGGATTCGTCGAAACCGACCGCGCCGACGTCGTGCGGCGCAGCCTGATCGGCGCCGCGCCGCTCATCACAGGAGTCGGCCTGCTGCTGTTCATCACGCGCGGCGTATTCGGCCTGCACGACATTTTCACCGCGGCCGCAGCGCTCGACGCGCGTGCCGTGCTGACCGGCATCGCCGTCGTCTTCGAAACGCCGTACGCCCTCGCGTGGGCGCTGCTCGTGTTCATCATCGTCCACGGCATGCTGCCTTCGAAAAGCGACATGCTGGCCTGGCCGCCCGTGCTGGCCGGAGTCGCCGCCCTCGGCACGCTCGTCTATACCGTCGGCGGCGATGCGCTTCGCGAGTGGCTGCGATCGGGCGCGACGTCGATCGCGCATCAGCTCGGCGGCGCGCTGCTCGTCTCACTCATGATCCAACTGGCGGCATCCATGCTGATCGAAATCATATTCAAACTCATGCTTCGCGCCCGAGGCTACCGATGAAACTTCACGACTTCGCCGACCTGCTGCACCTCGATGTTCACGGACGCGTGGACGTCCGCACCGCCGCGAACGAGACACATGTTCTTCTCACGCTGGATACCAACGGCGATCGACAGCGCCTGTTTTTCGGCCTGCCCTATTTCACCGCGCCGCGCCCGCTGCTCATCGGCGGCCTCAACACCGAGAAGAACACGCAGCTGCGCGCGCCGCTGCTGTTCACCTGGATCGAGGACAACTTCATTCACGAACCGCGCGCGGAAATTTTCGGGCTGACGACCGAAGGGGAACAGCCGGTGATGTACCTGCGCGACTTCGACATGGATCGACCGCGCGAGATCTGGCTGCGCGCCGGCGAGCCGCAGCGCTGGCGACGCCTCGCCGGCGTCGTGCACGACGGCCACACGCTGCACGGCGACGACGGCACGCTCGATGCATTCGCCGCCACGGCAGCCGACGACGATGACCGCGCATTCGCCGCCACCCTGCGCACCGAACTCGCCGCCGGCCGCACGCTCAAGGCCGCGCTGCGTGCGCGCCGCAAGTTCACCGACGCCGCACGCATGGCCCGCGCCGACGCATGGCGCATCGTCATGACGGCGACCGGCTATCATTTCCCATCATGACTCGCATTCCCCTCACTTCGCGCGCAGCGTGGCAGGCGCTGCAGGAACATGCCACCGAAGCCGCATCGACGCATCTGCGCGACTTCTTCCGCGACGATCCGGAGCGCGGAGAGCGAATGACGATTCAGGCGCTCGGCCTGTATTTCGATTACTCCAAACAGCGCGTCGGCCAAGACACGCTCGACCTGCTGCTGCAGCTGGCCGAGGAATGCGGCCTGCGCG
>JBIIIA010000447.1:0-2988 GCA_044235195.1 Thermoflexales bacterium | reverse complement strand
TGGATCGTATCGCCTTCCGTCACGTCAGCGCTGCTGAATGACACGTCCGTCAGCGACACCGCTGGGTCCGGCAGCGCTTGCGGCACCGCGCGATAGCCCGTCAACGACAGAACCGCCGACGACGGTGTGACGTACCAGCGGATCGGCACGTCGACTGCACCGCTGCCATTCGCCAAGTATGTGCTGAACGCTCCCGACAAATCCGTCGTCGTTCCGCGCAGCGGCAGTGACGGACCGGTCATCGACCAGTCGATGCTGCCGTCCGCGCCAACGTCCGCCGCGATCGTCACACCGCCGGTCACCGTGCCGGTGACGAGGTAATCCAGTGAGGCGGTGCGGTACGCATCTGCTGTGAGACGCACGGAGCGCAGCGCGCTGGCGCTGGTGGTCATCTGCAAATTCGTCAGCAGCACCTGTCCCGGGCCACCGAAGACCACGCGCACCGGAACGTCGAGCGTGCCCGTCGACAGCGCGCCGTGCGCCGCCCAGTACGCGTTGAACGCCGACGCCAGGTTCGCGCTCGTGGATGCGCTGGCGTTCGCGACGCTGCCCGACCAGTCGACGATGCCGTCGTCGCCGACGTCGACCGTGTAAGTGGTGGTCGTGCTCAGTCCGCTGGCCAGCAGGTCGATCGTGGCGGAAGCGACCATCCCGGCCGGCACGCGCAACGTCGTAGTGACGCTGGACGCCGATGCGAAGTTCATCCGTCGCCCATACTGCACGCGATACGTGGCCGTGTCGGTGACGGTCGCCGGCAGATTCAGGCGGCCTGTGCCCGCCGATGCGCCCTGCTCGGCGATGTAGCAGGTGAGCTTCTGCGTCGAGGCGGCCGGGCTCGTCGTGCCGCTGAAGGATTCGCAGTATTCGACGCGGATGCGACCGTTGCCGCCGGAGCCGCCCCATTCTTGATACGAATCACCATTTTGGCTAGGAGTTCCCGGTGTGCCACCCAAAGCAGAAATCGAAACGTTATTCACGATCGATCCAACAACAAAAATCGAACCTCCCGCACCACCACCACCGCTGCCTTCTTCTTTCGTAGGAATATGTGCGGCATCACCACCTCGCTGTCCACTGGAGACGATACTTCCCGAGTAGGCAATACTTCGGGCGAACGCAACCAAAATTCCGCCACCATTGCCACCTGATCCACCACGACCTTGCTTATTTTCTTGACCCGGTGAAGAACTTCCTCCGCCACCACCAGAGCCGAAGTGTATTACTGCTCGTAGTTCTGCAAGGCCGTATGCTGCACCTATATCGCCAGCATTACCAGCAGTTCGCGTACCAGCTGTGCCATATCCTCCGCCTCCACCTCCGCCACCTTGGCCACCACCTTGGTTTCCTGAGCCGCCGCCACCACCACCTGCATTCGCAGGTGTGCGTGCATGTTCGCCTGGCGTCTGCCATGATGGACCTGTATAGCTCTCGCCATTCCAACCGTTCACGTTTCCATTTATCTCTGTTCCACCACTGCCGCCTCTAAAGCCGGCCCGACTTACATCTAGTGATCCATTACCTGTCAATGAAACTGAACACAGAAATGCCGTCAATCCACCCCAGCTCCCATTCCAGCCGGAAATCGGTGTCACGGTGCCGGTGACATTGCAGGTGGTGTATTGCGGAACGCGCACGATCTGCGCCTTGCTGCTTCCACTCGTCGCGTAGCTATTCGCCAGCGGCTTCTGCAGTGAAAACGTACCGGCACCTGTGAAATCACTCGCCGCCTTGTTCAGCTCCCAGACGCCGGCATTCGTCCCTTGCGTCTGATGGATCAGCACCACGTCGCCCGGATTGATGCGCGGGATGCCGTACGCATCGCTCACGGCAATGCTCGTGCTGCCGGCGCTGCCGCTGTTCACCACGCCGAACGCTGCACCGTTGGCATTGTCCAGATTGCCGCTGCTCGGCATCGGGCCGTCGCGGCCGTCGCCGAACATCTCGGCGCTGGCAGTGCCGGCCGCGAAGTCGGTGGCGTATTGACCGACGCCCTGCAACACGGCGTAGTTCGCGTCGTACACCTTGATCGGCTGCAGTGACGCCGGATCCGGGCCGAAGCCATGCGTGAACGTCAACCACGTCCCGGCTGCCTGCGTGCCGGTCACGGTCACGTTCACATCGAGCGGGCGCACCAGCTCGCCTGAGACGTCGGCCGCGCCGGACGTCACTGTGCCGTAGATGCGCACAGTCTGCGTCGGCCGCGCCGGGTCGCTCGTGCGAATGGTGATGGTGCGGTCGTACGCGCCGATGGTCAGCTGCGTCGTGTCGATCGCCAGGTCGTAGCTCGTCACGTCGGCCGGGCCGACGATGCGGCTGCCCTGCTGCGCCAGCGTCAGGCCGGGCGCGTCGCCCACGTAGGTGAGCAGCCCGAGCTGACCGGCGTTGCCGAGGGCAATGCTGCGGCGCAGCAGTGCGCCCTGCGCAGCCGTGCCGAAGTTCCACTCGGCATCGGCGGTGGCGATCGCGGCGGTGGGTTTGGCCTCCGGCATGAACAGAGTCAGCGGTCGCGCCGCCGTGTCGATGATGTTGTTTTCGTCGTCCGTCCACGTAGCGATCAGAATGTTCTGCTTCGATGCATCGTATGTCTTTGTGAACTGGCTGGTGCTCCACACCACATCCAGTAGATTCGGGCCCGGCAGCACATCCAATGTGCGTGAAATCGCCAGCACGCGCTCACCGTCCGCCGCGAAATCCAGATACAAACGCGAGCCGGTGATCTTTTTCGTGTCGGGACTGTTGAATGCGAAGGTGATCGTATTCGGCGCCGTCGTCGTCACCGATCGATTCGTGCGAATGGCGAATTCCAGAGGGGTATACATCTGGCCACTGTACGGCGCGAGATCGTCGCTCAATTTCGCCAGCTTCACCGGCGTGACGAATTTGCGATTCCCCTGTGGATCGTTGATGCTCACGACGATCACCGGCTCGGTGTACGGCGTGGTGTTGATGACGTAGCGCAGCGTGTCGCGCGGTGACAATGCCGTCAGC
>JBIIIA010000097.1:0-9879 GCA_044235195.1 Thermoflexales bacterium | reverse complement strand
ATGTACGAGGGCGCCGACAAGGCGCGCACCGTGGCGTCGCGCACGATCAAGGACGTGCGGCGGCTGGTGGGGCTGCCGAAGAGAGGGGGAAGGGACTAGGGGATAGCAGACAGTGATAGTGATAGTGGATAGTGATAGTGATAGTGATAGTGATAGCAATTTTTCACCGTCACTATCCACTATCCACTATCCACTATCACTACCCACTATCACTACCCACTATCACTTTTCGTGTGGAAAGGTCTAACTATGTCTAATACTGTTGTAGCGGCGATCGATCAGGGGACGACCAGCACGCGCTGCATTTTGTTCGATCGGGGCGGGCGCATCGTCGCGCTTGCACAAAAGGAGCACGATCAGATTTTTCCGCAGCCGGGCTGGGTGGAGCACGACGCGCTGCAGATCTGGGCGCGCACGCAGGAAGTGGTCGCCGGGGCGCTGGCGCAGGCGGGGCTGACGGCGCGGGACGTGGCGTCGGTCGGGATCACGAACCAGCGCGAGACGGTGGTGGTGTGGGAGAAAGACAGCGGGCGGCCGATCGCCAACGCGGTGGTGTGGCAGGACACGCGCACGGCGGCGCTGTGTGCGAAGCTGGCGCGCGACGGCGGGCAGTATCGGTTTCAGAAAACAGTCGGCCTGCCGCTGGCGACGTATTTCTCCGGCCCGAAGATTCGCTGGATTCTGGACAACGTGCCGGGCGCGCGCAAACGCGCCGCGCGCGGCGAGCTGTTGTTCGGCACGATCGACACGTGGCTGATCTGGAATCTGACCGGTCGGCACGTGACCGACGTGACGAACGCCAGCCGCACGATGCTGATGAACCTGAAGACGCTGGACTGGGATCCGGCGATGCTGAAGGCGCTCGGCGTGCCGCGCGCGATGCTGCCGGAGATTCGCTCGTCGAGCGAAGTGTACGGCGAGGCGCGCATCGAGTCGCTGCGCGGCGTGCCGGTCTCGGGGATTCTGGGCGATCAGCAGGCGGCGCTGTTCGGCCAGGCGTGCTACAAGGTCGGCGAGGCGAAGAACACGTACGGCACCGGCTGCTTCATGCTGCTGAACACCGGGACGCAGCCGGTGATTTCGCAGAACGGACTGCTGACGACGCTGGGCTACAAGCTCGGCGATGCCCCGGCGGTGTACGCGCTCGAGGGCTCGATCGCCATCGCCGGCGCGCTGGTGCAGTGGCTGCGCGACAACCTCGGGCTGATCGAAAAATCCGACGACGTCGAGGCGCTGGCGGCGACGGTCGAGGACAACGGCGGCATCTATTTCGTGCCGGCGTTTTCAGGGCTGTACGCGCCGCACTGGGACGACAGCGCGCGCGGCGTGATCGCCGGCCTGACGCGCTACGTGAACCGCGGCCACATCGCGCGCGCAGCGCTCGAGGCTACGGCGTACCAGACGCGCGAAGTGCTCGACGCGATGAACAAGGACTCGGGCGTCAAACTGAAAGAGCTGAAGGTCGACGGCGGCATGGTGCGCAACGAAGCGCTGATGCAGTTTCAGTCGGACGTGCTGAACGTGCCGGTGACGCGGCCGGTGATCGCCGAGACGACGGCGCTCGGCGCAGCGTACGCCGCCGGGCTGGCGGTGGGCTACTGGCGCAATCAGAGCGAGCTGCGCGCGAACTGGCAGGCGCTCAAATCGTGGAAGCCGCGGATGGCGGCGAAAACGCGCACCGCCCTCTACGCCGGATGGCAGAAGGCGGTGCAGCGAACCAAAGGATGGACCGCGTAGATCAGTGATCGTGGTCGTCCTCTTCGAGGAGGACCATGTTGCGGGCCTTGAGCGCTTCGGCGTTGCGGTTGATGTTGCCGCAGCCGCCCTCGCCGGAGGGGCGCACGTGGGGAGCGGCGCGCTCCTCGATGCCCTTCCAGGCGTAGGGATCCTTGCCGGCGATCATGACGATGTCGCGGTAGTCCAGCGATGCGACCGACTTGTTCTTCTCGTCGAGCATCCACGGCAGCAGCGACTCGGCGCTCATGTAGTGATTCACCAGCGCGCGGCGGTAGGCGCCCTGCGAGTAGTTCGGCAGCGAGCGGTGCAGCAGGTAGCCGTTGAAGAAGACGACGGTGCCCTTCTTGACTTCGACGGGCACGGCGTCTTCGTCGGTGTACGGGAACGACGTCGTTTCGTTGGCGCAGTCGAAGCGGCGATCGCGCTGCTGATGCTGCGGCCACAGGATGCCGTGCTTGTGCGAGCCGGGGATGACCCACAGGCAGCCGTTCTCGACCGTGGCGTCATCCATGGCGATCCACGCGCCGATGAGCGAGCGGTCGCGCGTCGGGATGTAGAACTCGTCCTGATGCCACGCCTGGCCGGGTTTGCCCGATGCCTTGATGAACAGCATCGACTGCATGCTCTTGACGTTCGGGCCGATCACCTGCGTCAGCGTCGAGGCGATGCTGTCGTGGCTCAGCGCGTCGTACATCGGCGCCGAAATTTTGTGCGGGAAGTGGATGCACAGATAGCGCTGCAGCACATCCGCGTCGCTGTCGTCCGGCGACGCCGCTTCGACGCCCTTGACGAAGCCGCGCTCGCCGCGGCAGATTTCGGTCGTCTCCTTGCTCAGCAGATCGATCTCCGCTTCGGTGAACGCATCCTGCAGCACGAGGAATCCGTTCTCCCGGAAGAACGCACTAATGCTCGGGTCTCCTTTGCGGAAGAACCCAGCCGGCGGCAGGCCGTTCTTCCAGCTGAAAAACGGATGATGAGTGAATTCCGGGCGGTCCGCCACGACCCGCGCCGTATATTCTTCAGGGCTTGTGATATCCGAAATTGCCATAATCGAATTTGTACTCGATTCTTCGTGAGGCGGCAAATAGCTCGGATTGTGCAAAATATGTCCAAAATGAATCTGCCGACATCTCCTCCCACGCCTTCGGTGAACCGCCTGGTCGTGCGTCGATCCGGCCAGGTTGCTTTCGGCGACGTGACGTATGCGCCGGGCGGGGTGTGCGGCCCGCGTGTGCAGTCGGAATATCAGCTGGTGGCGGTGTACGAGGGGGATGCGGTGGTCGAGCTGGCGGGGGCAGTGCAGCGCATTCCGGCGCAGTGGATCGGGCTGATGCTGCCGGGGCGGCATGAATTTTTCCAATTCGATGAAGTGCGTCGCACGCATCATGGCTGGTGCGCGGTGCATCCGGCGCTGATATCGGCGGCGCTGGCGCAGGAGCTGGCGCAGGCGCCCGGTCTGCTGCCGCTGTCGCCGCGCATGCGCACGCTGCTCGAATTCGGGCTGACGGTGCCGCAGGGCGACGTGCCGGCGGCGACGGCGCTGCTCGAACAGCTCGGCCTGGCGGCGCTGCAGCTGTATTTGTGCGAAGCGCAGACGCGTGATCGCGCCGAAATTCTGCCCGACCCGGTTATCGTCGCGCAGCGCATGATCGCCACGCACCTGGCCGAACCGCTGACCGTGACGGCGGTGGCGCGCGAGGCTGGGGTGACCCCGCAGCATCTGATCAAATTATTTCGGCGCACGATCGGCATCACACCGGCGAAATATCTATGGCAGATGCGCATCGACCGCGGCGTCGAGCTGCTGCGCGCGACGGGGCTGTCGGTCGAGCAGATCGCCGAGCAATGCGGCTTTCAGAGCGCCTTTCATTTTTCGCGCCGCGTGCGCCAGCGATTCGGACGGTCGCCGCGCGCCATGCGCGCCGAGGCGTGGGGGCGTACGTAGGGGCGACCGGGTCGGTCGCCCCATGCGGTCGCCCCATGCGGTTGCCCCATGCGGTTGCCCCGGTCGCCCCATGCGGTCGCCCCATGCGGTTGTCGCACGTCGGGGGGCGACCGACCCGGTCGTCGAGGGGCGACCGACCCGGTCGTCGGCGGGCGACCGACCCGGTCGTCGGGGGGCGACCGACCCGGTTGTCGGGGGGCGACCGACCCGGTCGCCCCATGTGGTCGCCCCATGCGGTTGTCGCACGTCGGGGGGCGACCGACCCGGTCGCCCCTACGGCTGTCGCACGTCGGGGGCGAATTGGCGCGATGCGGGCGTCGGTGTGGGGATGACCGTGCCGGTGACGTCGATGGGCGATGACGTCGCCCAGGGGCCGGCGTTGCCGGCGCGGTCCCATGCGCGCACGCGGAATCGATATTGGCCGGGAGCGTCGAGTGCGGCGGCGTATTCGCCGATGTACACGTCGTCGCTGAGCAGCGTCCATGCGCCGCCGTTGCGCTGCACCTGCACGTCGTACCACCACACGCCCGAACCGTCGTCGTCGTCGTCGCTCGTCCAGCGCAGCGCCACGCGGAGCGGGTCGGCCGGGTCGGGTGTGGGCGCGGAGAGGAGCGTGGTCGGCGCAGCGACGTCGGGTTCGACGATGATGAGCGGGCGGCTGGGCACCTGGCATTCGGGATGCTGCCAGCGGAAGTTCGATGCGGCGGTGAAATTCAGCGTGTGGCTGCCGTCGCTTCCGCGCGCCTGCTGTGCGCGTGAGCCGTCGGGGGCGATGAACTCGGCCGTCGGCAGGATGCCGGTGAACGCATATGTCTGCGCGTCGCGGGAGATGTTGAACAGCACGCTGACGCGGCCGAGCGGCGTTCCGTAGAACGTGATGCGGCTGACCGGGCCGCTCGGGTCGTTGTCGGCGAAGCGCGTGCCGAAGCGGCGCACCGACCAGGCGAATTCCTGCGGCAGGTGGCGTGCGATCGCTTGAAACGCGGCGTACGTCGGCCGTGGTGAGCCGTCGTAGCGCAGCAGGCCCCACGCCTTGTCGGAATCGACGTCGCTGACGACGGAAATTTCGTCGATGGCGCGGAACCAGTAGTAGCGCTGCATGCCTTTGTGAAAAGAGTACGCGGCGTTGGCGACGAGGAACCAGGCGGACTCCTCGGAGGTGGCGAAGCCGGGCCACGCGCCGTCGCGCACGCGCACGCCGCTTTCGGTGTTCCAGATCGGCTTGGCACCGACGTTGGGCGTGAACACGTTGCGGCGCAGATATTCGACTTCGTCGAACTGCGTGCAGTGGCCGCCGTCGTACAGATGAAATCCGATCACGTCGTGGAAGAAGCCGTGGGCGGCGGCATCGGGCAGCGCGCGCAGCGCCTCGAAGAAGGCGATGATGCGCCCGAGCTCCACGCCGCGATATATCGGGGCGAGCACGACCGTCGCGCTCGGATCGGCGGCGCGAATGGCGAAGTACGAGACGCGCGTCATCTGCGCAAACTCCTCGGCGGTGCCGCACCAGAAGTCGAAGAAATTCGGTTCGTTCCAAATCTCCCACGCGCGCACGTGCGATTTGTAGCGCGCGACCGTGGCGTAGACGAACTGCGCCCAGTGGTTGTTCGGGTCGTTCCACGGCAGATCGAGGCTGGTCGGCACGCCGAAGAAATTGCCGCAGTCGCGGCGGGCGAAATTGGCCGGGGCGATCAGCACGCCGAGGATTTCGAGATTCTGCGCGGACGCGTCGGCGACGAGGGCGTCGTAGCCGGCCCATTGAAAGCCGTCGTTGTTCGGCTCGATGGCATTCATATTGAACGTGACGCGTTCGTGGCGTGCGCCGGCGGTGCGCATGTAGGGGTACGAGCGCGCGCTGCCGCCGGAGACGAAGTAGTTGCCGAAGTTCACGCCGAGTGCGTCGTTCTGCGGTGTGTTCGAGGAACGCGCGTCGGGGAGGACGAGCGCGTCGCGCTGCGGAGCCGTCGCAGGAACGGCGACGGGGGGAATGGCGTAGATGCGCGCGCGTTCGCGTGCGGCGGCGATTTCCATGTCGTCGGCGGCGCGGGCGCGCATGCGTTCGGGCGAAGCGGCGGCCTGCTGTGCGGCGAGAGCGGCGGCGTCGCGCGGGCGGTCGACGTCGACGTCGCGGACGGCCGCGGCGGGCGGCGGCGGCGCGCAGCTCGCGAGCAGGCACGCGGCCGTCATGAGTGAACCGGCGAGTAGACTTGGGACTTTGAGCATGAGTGTCGAATCGTGGGATGCACCCGAGCCCGGGTGGTCCGCCGTCGTTCTGAGCAAACGTTACCGCCTGTCGGCGTTCATCACCGGCAGCGAATCGGTCACAGTGTACCGAGCTCATGATGCGCAGCTCGATCGTTCGGTGGTGGTGAACGTCCTCCGTTCGCAGCATGCGGGAAATGCGGCGCAAGTCCGACATTTTCGTGAGGCGGCCGGCGCCGTCGCCGGGCTGAATCATCCGAATCTCGTCACGGTGTTCAACGTCGGCTTCGATACGGTGAACGGAGCGGAGTGGCACTACGCGGTGACGGAGCTCGTCGAGGGCCGGACCTTGCAGCAGCATCTGCGCGAAGTGGGGCGATGCACGGCCGAGGAAGCAGTGCACATCGCCTTGTCGCTGTGCAGCGGGATCTCGTACGTGCACAAGCGCGGGCTGGTGCACGGCGCCATTCGACCGCGCAGTGTGCTGCTCGGCCGCGACGGGCGGGTGAAGGCCGCGGATTTCGGATTTGTGCCTGCCGACGGCGTCGAAGGCGATCCGTATCGTGCACCGGACGCAGCGTCGACTTCGGCCTCCGACGTGTATGCGCTGGGTGCGCTGTTGTACGAAATGCTCACCGGCGAGCCGCCCGTCGCTGAACCGCACCCGCGGCCGAGCGCGGTGAACCCGACGGCGAGCGCGCAGCTTGACGACATCGTGTGGCGTGCGCTCGCCGCTGCACCGATCGAGCGCTATCGCAACGCCGATCACCTCGCTGCGGCGCTGTTCGAATACATGCGGCAGGGAGAGCGGCAGACGCTGATCATCGAGAAGCCGGTTGCTGCGCCTGTTGCGCCGTCTGCGCCGAGCGTGGCCGAGCGAGTGCAGGCGCGCCAGGAAGGCGCAGTGCGGCGCCGCGGCGAGCCGATGGCCGCGCCCGCGGTCGGCGAGACGGACGTCGTCACCCTGCCGCCGGCGGATCGTGCGGAAGTGCGCGTCGCCCCGTCGGAGCCGCTCGGCTGCGGCGTGATCGCGCTCGCCGTGCTGGCGGTGTTGAGCGTGCTGGGGCTGATTCCGCTGTATGCCCGCGTGTACTTCGAATACACCAAGCCGCCGGCGCCGATCGTGACGACGCCGGATGCGGCCACGCCGACTGTGTCGGAGGTGGTCATCGTCGCCACGGCCGCGCCGCCCGCCGCGTTGCCCACGCCCACGCCGGCGGTGATGGTCGACCTGCCGGCCGATCTGATCGGACGTCCGCTCGACGATGCGCTGCGCGCGTGGTTCGCCGAGCGGCGCGTGTCGCTGTTCGAGCGGCGTGAATATTCATTGTCGCCGGACGGGACGATCATCGACGCGGCGCCGGATGCGATGAGCGTGGCCGAGGGCAGTGTGCTGACGCTGACGCTGAGCACCGGCGGCGCGGTTCCGCTGAACGCGCAGCTGGGCGGCGCGTTCGTGCTCGATTCTGCGCGATTCACGCGCGACGACTATCGGCCGGGCATGAGCGTGAAATTCGACGTGACGTGGCGGGCATCACGCGCCGTCGGCAAAGACTATCGCGTGTTCGTGCATCTGCACGATGCGGCCGGCGGCTTCGTGGCGCAGACCGGGGACCGCGCGCCGTTCGATCGCGGCATTCCCTTTCCGACGGCGGCGTGGACGGCCGAGACGGTCGTGCTCGACAGCTACGAGCTGCCCATCCCGCTCGACGCGCCGCCGGGCGTGTATGAGATTCGCGTCGGGCTGTACGACGATGCCGGGCGGCTGGCGGTGACCAGCGGCGATGCCGAGCGCGTGAAGAACAGCGGCGTAGTGGTGGGCGTGATTCGCGTGCAGTAGCTGCCCGTTTATTTCTCCCTGCTATAGTGCCGCCGAATGCGACCGCCCCGACGCAGCGGTCGGCAGGGATCGCCGACGACGTTGCTTTTCATTGGTCTCTTTTTGTGCGGCATGCTGGTCATCGCGGCGGTGTCGTCGCGGCAGGTGACGATTCTGCCGGATGGGAGCGTGGTGCTGCAGGTGCCGGACGTGCCGGGCGTGCCGGCGCTGCCGGGGCAGGGCGTCACGGCGACGCCGAATTATCCGCAGCCGCTGGAGACCGCGGAATCACCGGACGCCGAGCTGATCACGCGCGACTTCGCGGCGGCGCCGGGCGTCGCCGCCTCCGACGTGCGTCAGCGCGAGCGCGGCATCCTGCGCCACATCGTGCAGCCGGGCGACACGATCTTCGGCATCGCGCTGCAGTATGCGCTCACGCCGGAGAGCGTGCTGTGGTCGAACTACGGCACGCTGAAGGACAACCCCGACCTGCTGCAGATCGGGCAGGAGCTGGCCATTCCGCCGTCGAACGGGCTGGTGTACGTGGTGGAGCCGGGCGACACGGTCGAGTCGGTGGCGCGCCGTTTCCAGGTCGAGGCGGCGGCGATCGCGGCGGAGGGCGTCAACGGGCTGAGCGGCGTGAACCAGGCGCTGCAGCCGGAGCAGGCGCTGTTCGTGCCGGGCGGCGAGCGCGAGGTCGTCGTGTGGCAGCTGCCGAAGCCGGTGGCGGTGCGCACCACGGCGCGCGGCGCGAAGGTGTATCGCGTCGGCAGCTGCGGCGAGATGGAGATCCCGGCGCTCGGGGCGGGAGATTTTGGCTTCCCGACGAACCGGCGCTACCTGAGCGGCTACAATTTCGGCCCGTCCCACGGCGGCTGGGACCTTGCCGGCCGTCTGGGGGAGCCGATCTATGCCTCGGACGGTGGCACGGTGGTCTATGCGGGGTATTCGCTGGATTCGTCCGGGCGGCCGCGCGGGTACGGGCAGTACGTGGTGCTGGACCACGGCAACGGCTATCGGACGCTGTATGCGCACGCCAGCCAGTTGTTCGTGAGATGCGGGCAGCAGGTGGCGCGCGGCACAGTGATCGCGGCGGTCGGTTCGGTCGGAAAGTCGACTGGTCCGCATCTGCATTTCGAAATACGACTCGGGGACAACTACGTGAACCCAGCGCAGTTCATGACACTGCAGGCCAGGTAGTTTCGCGAGGGAGTGGAAGAACATTCGCAAACCATGAGCGAACGCGAAAAACGCGAAAAAGAAGAGCGTGGGCTGGAGCCGGTGAAGCGGCGTGAAATTCTGCGGCCGCGGGCGGCGCAGACGGAGACCCCGCGTCGGACGGCGACGCGTGCGGTGGCGCGCCTGACGACGGAGCTGCGGCAGGGCGGGGAATGGCTGCGCTCGCCGCAGACGCGCCGGCGCATCACATTGCTGTTCGGCCGCATGACGTCGCACGTCGCCATCCTGTTCGTCTCGGTGGTGGCGGTGACGCTGGCCGGCCTGCGGCTGGGCTCGGCGGCGATCGGGGGCAACGGCGACGTGGCATTGCAGCAGGGCAGCGTCGGTCGTTCGCCGACGGTGCTGTCGGGTTCGGGCGCGGCCGGCAGCCGGCTCGGCGCCGGATTCCAGCAGGCCGGCGCATCCGGGGCCGACGGCAGCATCATCCTGCGCGACGCGGCGGTGGTGTTCGACCCGTCGTCGAGTGCGGCAGCCGGCGCATCTGCTTCCGGCGCGGCGGCCGAGCGGCGCGGCGATCTGACGTCCTACATCGTGCAGCCGGGCGACGTCATCGAAAGCATCGCGCGCAAATTCGGCCTGCAGCCGACGTCGATCGTGTGGGCGAACCAGGCGATCGAGGACAATCCCGATCTGCTCAAAGTCGGCCAGGAGTTGACGATCCTGCCCGTAGACGGCATCTATTACACGGTGAAGAGCGGCGACACGCTGGCCGGCATCGCGCGTCGGTTCAAGGTCGAGCCGCAGGATATTCTGCGCGAGCCGCTGAACGGCATCACCGACGAATCGAGCCTGATGGCCGGCGCGAAGATCATCGTGCCGAACGGCGTGAAGGGCAGCGGCTCCGACGCGCCGGCTCCGTCGCGGCGCATCGCGGCGCCGGTGGCTGCGGCGTCCGGCGACGGCTCGGCCACCGGCGCGTTCATCTGGCCGACCAACG
>JBIIIA010000445.1:0-2995 GCA_044235195.1 Thermoflexales bacterium | reverse complement strand
GCGCCGGTGACGGCATCGATGACGGTGACGATCGCCTGCACGACCGGCCGGCCGAGCGCGGCGTTCGCCGGGCGCACGCTGACGATTTTCTGCGCCAGCGCGCCGCCGTCCGCGCCGGCCTCGGCATCGGCGATGTAGGCCGGCATGAAAAACGTGGTGCCGTGCGCCGTGTGAATCGGCGTGCGCACCGGCATGGCGACGCGGCCGGCACCGAGCGCGGCGAACGCGTCGCGCATGGCGGCGATCGCCGCGGGCATCGGCAGCGCCGCGGCGACGTTATCGGCGGAAATGTAGGGAACGCCGTTCATCGACTAGTCCACACGATTGCGCGGAAAGCGCGCCGGCAATTTCTGCGCGGCGACGTTGCGGCCTTCGAGAATGGCCGGCCAGTCGAGCGTCGCCGCAGCAGTAGTGCCGATCGAAATCAGCGACTCGATGTCGCGCACCGCGTCCATGCCGATCTCGCGCGGCAGCTCTGGATTCCAGCGGAAGATGCGCGCGCCCTGCGCGCCGTAGTGACGCTGCACGAGCTGCGTCTGCTGCTCGGCCGGCTCCTCGAGCAGCTGGCCGATGACGTAGCGCACCCAGTCGACCAGATTGTCCGGGCTGGTGCGCGTCGGGTAATGGCCGGTGCCGAGCGCGATCACCGTGGTCTCGGCCGGCGCATAGCGCGGGCCGGCGGTGTATTCGAACGCCTCGACGCACGATTGATAGCACGGGTTGCCGGCGATCGTCACGCCGCCGTCCACGCACGCGCCGATGCCGGGCACCTCCCACGGATCGAAGAACGTCGGCGCCGCGGACGACGCCGCCACGCAGTCGGCCAGGCGCAGCGCACCGGTCGTGCCGGCGTTGCCCGGGTCGTCCTTCACGAAATAGAACGGCCGCCCGTCGTGCACGCGCATTGCCGTGAGCATGACGTCGACCGGCAGTTCGTTCAACTGCGGATTGCCGATCTCGCGCACGAGCGCGTCGTGCAGGCCGCGGCTGCGATATTTGAACGAGCCGAGGCTCAGCAGAAAGCCGGGCAGATCGAAGCGAAACACTTCGGAGCCGAGCGCGCGATACAGCTCGAGGCACGTGGCAGCCGGCATGCCCGACGCCAGGCCGGCGCAGATGATCGAGCCGGTGGACGTGCCGGACATGAACGAAAACGCCTCGCGCGCCGGCGTGCGCATCTGTCGTTCGAACTCGACGAGCGCGCACAGCGGAATCACGCCGCGGATTCCGCCGCCGTCGATCGAGAGAATGAACTTGCGGGACATGGGCGAGAGTGTAGCGGAATTAGACGAGCCGCTGTCCGCCGTCCGCTGTCCGCCGTCAGAAATGTAAAATTCGCGCCATGTCCTCTCCCGATGTCTCCCTCCTGAAGGCCGAAGCCGACAACCTGCGCGACCAACTGATCGAAGTGCGACGCGACCTGCATGCGCATCCCGAACTCGGGTTCGAGGAGTTCCGCACCGCCGGCATCGTCACGGCGGCACTGACCGAGCTGGGCTACGAGGTACAGACGGGTGTGGGCAAGACCGGCGTGGTCGGCCTGATGGAAGGCGGGCAGCCGGGCCCCGAGACGCTGCTGCTGCGCTTCGACATGGACGCGCTGCCGATCCACGAGGCGGTCGACGTGGATTTCAAATCGACGAACGACGGCAAGATGCATGCGTGCGGACACGACGCGCACACATCGGTCGGCCTGGCGGTGGCGCGCATCCTGTCGAACAACCGACATCTGTGGAAGGGCACGGCGAAGTTCGTGTTTCAGCCGGCCGAGGAATCGATCGGCGGGGCGCTGGCGATGATCGCCGACGGCGTGCTGCAGGACCCGGCCCCCACCAAATCGCTGTCGATGCACGTGTGGAGCACGCTGCCGGTCGGGAAGATCGCCGTAGCGGACGGGCCGCAGATGGCGGCAGCCGGCACGTTCGACCTGATCATCACCGGACGCGGCGCGCACGGCGCCAGCCCGCACGAAGGCATCGACCCGATCGTCGCCACAGCGCAGATCATCACGGCGATGCAGAGCATCGTGTCGCGCAACGTGGCGCCGCTGGACGCCGGCGTAATCACATTCGGCTCGATCCACGCCGGCAGCGCGCCGAACATCATCCCCGACCAGGTGGTGATGCGCGGCACCATCCGCTCGTTCAAGGACGAGGTGATGACGCTGATCCGCACGCGCATGAAGGAGCTGGTCGACGGCATGGCGGCGGCGATGGGCGTGCGGGCCGAACTGCGGTTCGCCGACGGCACGCCGGCGACGGTGAACGATGCGACGATGGCCGAACTCGTGCGCGGCGCGGCGCGCGAACTCGTCGGCGCCGAGAACGTCGTCTCCGACGTGCGCACGATGGGCGCCGAGGACTGCGCGTATTTTCTGAAGGCAGCGCCCGGCGCGTACGTCTTCATCGGCGCCGGCAACGTGGGCAAGGGCATCGACGAGCCGCACCACTCGCCGCGCTTCCAGATCGACGAGGATTCGCTGCCGATCGCCGCGGCCACCGTGGCGGCCAGCGCGGTGCGGATGCTGCAGTAGCGACCGCGGGAGTCAGAGTCAGAGTGGAAAGTCAGAGCGGTCTCGAGCACTCTGACTCTCTACTTCCTACTCACAACAGCACACGCCATGGACAGCGTACTTCCTCTCCTGCGCGGCCTGGTGCTGGGAATATCGATCGCCGCGCCGGTCGGGCCGATCGGGCTGCTGTGCATCCGGCGCACGCTGGCGCACGGCCGCGCCATCGGGCTGGCGTCGGGGCTCGGGGCGGCGACGGCGGACGGACTCTACGGCACGATCGGCGCGCTGGGCGTCACCGCGCTGATCGCGGCGCTGACGGGCGTGCAGTTCTGGCTGCATCTGGGCGGCGCCGTTTTCCTGCTGTATCTCGGCGTGCGCACCATGCGTGAGCGGCCGGCCGAATATGCGGCGGCAGCGACGGCGCGCCGCGGGCTGATCGGCGCGTGGGCGAGCACCTTCGCGCTGACGCTGTCCAACCCGATG
>JBIIIA010000444.1:0-3004 GCA_044235195.1 Thermoflexales bacterium | reverse complement strand
CTATTACTATCACTCTCCACTCCGCCTCTCCACTACACTCCCACCCCATGACCATTCCCACGAACTACGGCAGCCAGAGCATGGTGGCCCCGCTGCGGCGCGTGCTGGTGCGCCGACCCGACGCGTCCGTCGCCGTCGCCGATCCGCAGCGCTGGCACTATTCCGCTCGCATCGACATCGTCGAAGCACAGCGCGAACACGATGCGTTCGTGCAGCTGCTGCAGGATTCCGGCGCCGAAGTCGTGTTCCACGACGAGCCGCTGCCGGATCACGCCGACGCACAGTTTACGCACGACCCGAGCCTGGTGTGCGAGCAGGGCGCGATCATCCTGAAAATGGGCAAGGCGCTGCGCGTCGGCGAGGAGGATGCGCAGGCGGCGGTGTTCACGCGCCGCGGCGTCCCGATTCACGCACGGCTGCACGGCGAGGCGCAGGGCGAGGGCGGCGACATGCTGTGGCTCGACGAGCGCACGCTGCTGGTCGGCATCGGCTTTCGCACCAATATGGCTGCCGTCGAGCAGCTGCGCGCGGCGCTGCCCGGCGTCGATGTACTGCCGTTCGACATGCCCTGCGACATGGGCGTCGCCGCCTGCCTGCACATCATGTCGTTCATCAGCCTGCTCGATCGAGATCTGGCCGTGGTGCACCTTCCACTGATGCCGGTGCGCCTGTTTCAGCTGCTGCGCTCGCGCGGTGTGCAGCTGGTCGAAGTGCCGGCGCACGAATATGTCACCATGTCCACCAACGTGCTGGCTGTGGCCCCGCGCGACTGCATCATGCTGCAGGGCAATCCGATTACGCGGGCGCGCCTCGAGGCCGCCGGCTGCCGCGTGCGCACCTACAAGGGCGACGAAATTTCGCTGAAGGCCGAGGGCGGGGCGACGTGCCTGACGCGGCCGATCTGGAGGAGCTTCTAGATGGCGTCGCTGAACATCGTGCGCCTGCTGCTGTGCGGCATGGGCAATGTGCATCGCAGCTTCCTGCGCATTTTGGAATCCAACGGGGACGTGCTGCGCGATCGCCACGGCGTGCAGTTCATCGTCGTCGGCGCGACCGATTCCGGCGGCGCCGTGTTCGACGACGGCGGCCTCGATGCGCAGATGATTCTGCAGGCCAAGGCCGCCGGCCGCAGTGTGGCGACGCTGCCGGGCGGCCGCATCGGCATGGGCGGCGCGGCGCTGCTGGACGAAGTGCGCGCCGACATGCTGCTGGAAGCGACGACCGTCAGCCTGCGCGACGGACAGCCCGGCCTCGATGCGGTGCGCGCGGCGCTGCGGCGCGGCCTGCCCGTCGTGCTGGCGAACAAAGGGCCGCTGGCGCTGGCGTATCCGGAACTCGACGCGCTGGCGCGCGCGCGCGGCGTAGGCCTGCGCTTCAGCGCCTGCGTCGGCGGCGCGCTGCCGACGATCAACATCGGCGTGCGCGACCTGGCCGGCGCGCGCGTCACGCGCGTCGAGGCGATGGTCAACGGCACCTGTCAGGGCATCCTGCGCCTGATGGAAACCGGGCGCACCTTCGCGCAGGCGCTGGCCGAAATGCAGAGCCGCGGCATCGTCGAGGCCGACCCGTCTCTGGACATCGACGGGCGGGACGCGGCCGCCAAGCTCACGATCATCGCCAACGCCGTGCTGCGTCGGCCGACGACGATCGCCGACGTGCAGGTGACCGGCATTCGCAGCATCACGCTCGACGACCTGCGCGCGGCCGATGCCCGCGGCGAGCGCATCGTGCTGCTGGGAATTGCCGAGCCCGCCGCCGCCGACTGGTCGCTGCGCGTGGCGCCGGTTTCGGTGCCGCGCACGCATCCGATGGCGCGCCTGAGCGGCGACGAGATGGGCGTGGTCTATCACACCGACATCTCGGGCGTGATCAGCGCCGCGATCCTGGAGACCGACGCTATGCCGACGGCGGCGGCGATGCTGCGGGATGTTCTTGCGCAAGTAAACCCGGCTTCTTAGAAGCCGGGTTCGCCTATGCAAAAATGTCAGCGCCCGTCAGCTCGCTCAGCGTCTGAATGACGCGGTCCGGGTCGCCGGCGCGCTCGGCCGGCAGCCCGCGCCCGGCGAAGTCGTACCACACGCCGGTGATCCCCAGCCGCTGCGGGCCGAGCACGTCCCAGTCCAGCCGGTCGCCGACCATGCACGCTTCCTGCGGCGCGACGCCGAGCGACGTCAGCGCGTGGCGATACGTCTCCGGCGCCGGCTTGCCCACGCCGAATTCCCCCTCGACGACGATGCACTCGAACAGCGGCGCCAGCGCATGCATTTCGATCTTGCGCCGCTGCCATTCCGCGCCGCCGTTGGTGATCATCGCCAGCTTCAGGCCTCGCGTGCGCAGTTCGTCGAGCACCTGCCGCGCATCCGGGAACAGCACGAGCGACTCGAAGAAGATCGACTCGTAGCGGTCGGCGAAGCCCTGCAGCAGCGGGGCGTCGTCCTCGATCGCCTCGCCGCGTTCGTGCAGCGCCATGCGCAGCGCTTCGGCGGCCGATTCGGCCATCAGGAAGCGCCACGTGCGATGCCGATCGGCGTCGGCCCAGAACCAGCGGCGCGTGCGGTTCAGGTCGGCGTGTAGTTCGTCCTCGGCGAGGCCGACGTGCGGCGCGAACTCCTGCGCCAGCCGCCGCCACGTCGCGGTGCTGGCGGCGTTGGTCTGCACCAGCGTGTCGTCGAGGTCGAAAATTACTGCGCGCATCATCGGCCGCCCCGGACCATCTCCGCGAGCAGCTCGAGCTGGCCGGTGTGATACGCCTCGTGACGCATCAGATGCACGATGACCTCGCTGCGGCGGCGCGGGTCGGGGAACGCGCCGTACTCCACCAGTTCGTGCGCGCGCGCGGCGTCGAGAATCGGCAGCGCCGCCGCGATGCGCTCCTGCGCGACGTCGAGCGACGCCAGCAGCTCGGCGAGCTGCGGCAGGCCGGGCTCTTCGCCGAGCACCGGCGCCGAATCTTTCTTGAAGCGGGCCACCGTCGCTGCGTCGACGGTCGGCGGCTGATCGAGGT
>JBIIIA010000096.1:0-9958 GCA_044235195.1 Thermoflexales bacterium | reverse complement strand
GACGATTTCGCCACCGCCGTAAATGTACGCGCCGCCGCCGTTGTTGTCGCTGGCCGTATTGCTGATGAAATCGGTGTTGATGAGGCTGCCGGTCTGTTTCACGTAGATGCCGCCGCCGGTTCCCGCCGTGTTCGACGTGAAATTGCTGGCGGTGATCTGCGCGACGCCGTCGGCATACACGGCGCCGCCGCGGCCAGTGCTGAATTGGGTGCGATTGTTGAAAAACGTGCTGTTCGAAATCACCACGCCGGCGCTGGCATACAAGCCGCCGCCGCTCGAGCTGATGTTCAGATCACTACTGTACAAGACGCCAAGGCCGTTCCGCACCGTCAGATTCTCGAGCGTGATCGCCGCCGTGGCCGTGATCACGCGCCCGGTTCCCTGCCCGTCCAGCACCGTCGGGTTGGCCGCCGGGTTCGCCGTCGTCCAGTTCGTGGTCGTATAGCCGCCGCGCAGCGTCAGCTCTTTGTTCACACCGACCACCCGCGTATTGACCACGCCGGCGCACGTGCCGGCGATCTTCACCACGCTGCCAGCGCTGGCGGCGTTCACTGCGCTCTGCACCGCCGTGGCGTTGATGCTCGAAAAGTCCGTCGCGCTGCCGGTGTAGGAGGCAAAACACAACGGCTCGGCAACGACATTCGGCGCCGCCTGCGCCGCAGCATTCCAAGAAAAGCCGGCCAGCACCAGCGCCGCCGCCAGTGCGCTGCGCAACGGGATCATACGAACTGCTTGCGATATATTCATGGTCAACCTTTTCTCGTTGGTGTTTTCGCCGATGGCCGTTCGCGTGACGGCAACAGCGGCTTTCTGACTCTTCAAATATCAGCCGTCACCTTAGCCGACAACCCACGGTTTAGGCGTAATGATGCGTAATGAAGTGTTGATGAGAAGACAAGGATGTCGGCAACTCATTACGCTGCAGTGATACGATCGCTCGGACAGCAATAGCCCGATCATGTCCGTGACATCCCATTCACGAATTCGCTCCATTCCGAGAGATCGGCTGCTCGATGCATTGCGCCAGTGGCGTCGGCTGCGCCTCGTCCGCATCGTCGCCCCGGCCGGCTTCGGCAAGACCAGCCTCGCCGCCGCCTGGCTCCAGCAGCTCGCCCAGCTCCCCGACGACCAGCGCCCCCTCACTGCCTGGTGCGCGCTGTTCCCGAACCTCACCGCCGAACGCCTCGTCCGCTGTCTCGTCGAATCCTTCGAGATTGCCCTTCCCGACCTGCACCCCCTCCTCGCACCCGCCAGCAGCGGTGAACTCTCCCCCGCTCAGTCCATCCACGCGCTCTGCCGCCTCCTGGCCGCCGCCCCGCGCCCCGTCGTCCTCGTCGTCGACGACGTTCACCTGCTCTCCGATCCCGCGCTTCTCGCCCTCCTTCAGCAGCTCCTCGACCACGCCGGCGACCGCTTCTCCCTCGTCCTCCTCTCTCGCTCCACGCCTCCCCTCCGCATCGCCGAGCTCATCCTCACGGACGCCGTCCTCACCTTCACCGAGCGCGATCTGGCCCTCGACCACGACGAATTCACCGCCCTCGCCCGCCTCACCGGCCTCGACGCCCAGCCTCAGCCCGTCCTCGACGACCTCGAACGCCGCTGCGCCGGCTGGGTCACCGGCCTCAAGCTCCTCTCCTACGAGATCCTGCATCCTGCGTTGCCCGGCCGCCTCTTCGATCCTGCCGCCGACGGCGCCATCCGCCACTTCCTCGAATCCCGCGTCCTGACCCAGCTCGCCGCCCCCCTGCACGATTTCGCCCTCGCTGCCGCGCACCTCCCGTGGATCTCCGCCGACCTCATGGCCGCCGTCAGCGCCGCCCCCGTCGATGTATGCCAGCAGCGCATCTTCGCACTCGTCGCCGCCATCGGCTTCCTGTCCGAATTCGATGCCGCCGGCGAGCAGCGCTTCCGCTTCCACCCGCTCTTTCAGGATGCCCTCCGCAGCATCGCCGAATCCCACGGCCGGCAGCACGCCCAGCGCCGCCGCGCCGCTGCTTGGTTCATCGCTCGCGACGACGTCGACGCCGCCCTCGCCATCCTCGCCCCCGACATCGACCTGTCCGCGATCGCCGACGACGTCGCCGCTGCCGTGCACCGCGCGCTCCTCCGCTTCGACCGCGTCGCCGCCCGCCGCTGGCTCGATGCCCTGCCCGGCGACCTGCTCGACGCCCATGCCCCGCTCGCCCTCGACGCCGCATGGCTCGCCTTTCTCGTCGAATCCGTCCCCCAGCTCGACGCCGCCCTGCCGCGCGCCGCGGCTGCCCTGCGCCGATGCCCGACGCAGCCGGAACTGCTCCTCGACCTCGCCGTCCTCGAGTCCTACCACTTCCTGCTTCATCAGCGCCGCGATGACGCCATCCGCCGCCTCGCCGAAGCCGAAGCGCTCGCCACGCCCTCCGATTCCCTCGGCGGCGGCTACCTGCACCTCGTCCGATTTCTCCTCCCGCGAACTCCGGGCGACCTCGACGCCCGCACCCGTGATCTGCAAACGGCCGCGAACATCTTCGAACGCATCGGCTTCGACTACGGCGTCATCCAGATGATGTTCGCCAAGACGCTGCTCATGCACTGGTTCGGCGATCTGCCAAGTGCGCTGGTCGATTCCGATTTCCTGCAGGGCTTCGCGCGCAGCCACGACCGCAGCAGACATCTCGTCGTTCGAGAAGATTTGCGCCAGCGCGGCGAAGTCCTCTATCTCCTCAATCGCATCGACGAAGCGCGCGCCGTCATGCAGTCGATCGTCGCCTCGACGCACGGTCATGACGAAGCGCGCGGCAGCCTTCACCTCGCACGCATCTACCTCACCCTGTGCGACTTCGCCGATGGATCGCGGTGTCCGACGATCGAGCTGCCGCACGTCGAACTACGGGCCGACGCCGAGCAGTGGGCGCAAATTCTGGCCAGCGACTACGCCGGGAATCTGGTCTACATCGCTTTGCCGCGCATCCTGCGCGATTTCCGCGCCGGACGCTTCGCAGGCTGCTGGCAGACCGTCGAATCGCTGCGCCTGTCGCTCGACGACATCTCCGATGACAAGCACTACATGCTGTGTCTGGTGATCCTCAGCGGCGCCGTGCTCAGCGGGCGCAGCCAGCCGAAAATCGCCGAGCTTCTCGACGCATTTCTCGCACGGCTCGTCGCCAACGACAACGTCCTCATGGCGCAGCACGCGCGCCTGCTGCGCGTCCTGCACGCCCGGCAGGCCGGCGATGATTCCCTGGCGCTCGAACGACTGCAGGACCTGCTGCCGCACGTCGAACGCAGCGGCGCGCTCCGCCTGCTGCTCGACTTTCCCGATTTGCAGCCACTGCTCGCGCGCTGCGACTCACCGTTCGCCGGTGCCGTCCTGGCTCTCTTCCCGACAGCCCAGCCTGCCGCCGATTTCAACCTCACCTCGCAGGAAATCCGCGTCCTCGAGCTGCTCGCCACCGGCTCCACCACCAAGGAAATCGCCGCAGCGCAGATGCTCAGCCGCAATACGATCTATACACACATTCAAAACGTCTTCCGAAAGCTCGGCGTCCACAGCCGGGAGGAGGCAGTGCGTGTGTGGAAGGGGAGAGAACAACCATGAGTGAATTTCAATACTACGAATGGCAAACGCTGGATCGTCCGCTGAATGCCGAGCAGATCGCCAAGGTCAAAAAGCTGTCGAGCCACATGGATCGTGTCACATCCACGAGCGCCGTCGTCACCTACGCATACGGCGACTTCAAGTACGACCCGCTCGATGTGCTGGCGCGCTTCTTCGATGTTTTTCTCTATCACGCGAACTGGGGTTCGAAAATCGTGGCTTTTCGATTTCCGCAGGATGCCTTCACCAAGAAAGACCTCGAACCCTATCTGATCGAAAACTGCGTCGAGCTCAAACGACTCGGCGATTTCTGGATTTTGTCGCTCACGCTCGACAAGGAAGAAGCCGATTTCGCATGGGTCGATCCGGACGACGAAGCAAACGCCGTCTCGCAAATCGCCGAAATTCGCCGGCAGCTCTTGCAGAAGGATTTTCGCGCGCTGTACCTGATGTGGCTGGCCAAGGTGAGTCAGCATCTGGTCGATGCTTCAGATGACGCAGAGGGCGACGACGACGAAATCGACGACGAGATCGACGATCTTGTCGGGCAAGCACCGCTGATTCCTGCCGGTCTCAAAACGCTCGATGCGGCGCTGGCGCAGCTCTGCAGCTTTTTCGAAGTCGATCCACATCTGGTCGCCGCAGCAGCGCAGCACAGCGCCCAGAAAAAGAAGCCGAGCCGCGAAGAAATTCGAGCGGCCATCAAGGCGCTGCCGCGCACAGAGTGCGATGATTTTCTGCTGCGGCTGTTCGACGATGAAGCACAAGTCGGCGATGCGCTGCGCGCACGACTGTCGCTCACACCGAAGACGACACAAACCGCCGGAATCTCCGCCGCACAGCTTATGGAGGAGGCACGTACATTCGCCGACGAGACGCGCCGCCGCGAGGAAGAGAAAGCGCGCGCCGCACGCAACGCCGCATTCGACGATCTGGCAAAACGTGAGTCACAGGTCTGGGAAGAGATCCACGAACTCGTCGCCCGCAAAACCACGCTGGCCCGTGACAAAGCGGCACAGCGAATCAAGGAGCTTCATGAACTAGCGCAGCACCGTGGCACGCTCACTGCATTCCAAGCCAAGCTGCACCACCTCATCGAACGCAGCGGCAATAGCCGCGCACTCTTGACCAGACTGAAAACGCTGTCGATCGAGCTGTGAGGCGGTGCGTCGCGGTTCGCGTTACGGATGAATCAGCTTCACTTTTGGGAAGTACGTCTTATACCGCGCCACATCGCGCGTCAACAGTGTCAAGCCGTCCACCTGGGCATGCGCACCGATGTAGAAGTCCGGCAGCGGCGACGTGCGATTCCCTCCGTTCATTCGGTACCGGCGAAAAGCACGACCAGCCAGAAAAGCCGCTCCATACGGCAGTGGGGCGCGCACGAAATCCGTCGGACTCACGTATGCATCCAGCAAATCTTCGCTCTCGAACGCATTCGAGATTTCTGCGTAAATGATCGGATTGACGATCAACAGCCCCACCCGACGCGCCTTCTTCACTTGCAGCGACGACCATTTGAACCACTGTGGATCGTCGGTCAGCAGATCGAGCAGAACATTGGCATCGACCAGCACCATCTAGTCTTCTCCACGCGTCAATTGCATGATTTCATCGGTGGACATTCCGGTCGCCGCGATGCCTCGGCTACGACGAACGAGCGCCGCGCCAGGATCTTCGTCCATCAGCGCCACGATTTTGACGCCGTCTTTTTCGCGCACGAACGCCAGCTTCGTACCCGGCTTCCAACCGAAGGCGTCACGCATCGCCTTCGGCACAGTGATTTGTCCTTTGCTCGTCATCGAGCTCCCATTCCCCGCACGTACGGTTCGCATGGGTGAAAGTATTACCGAAATGGTATTACTTCGTCAATGGCGAATTTCGTTTCACTTCACCGCCCCCTCCAGCATCGCCCGGAAAAACACCCCGCGAAAAGCCACGAACAGCACCAGCACCGGCAGCATGACCAGCACGCACGCCGCCGCCAGCACCTGATAGTTGATCAGGTTCGTGCCGGTCAGGCTGTACAACCCGACGACCGCCGAGCGCAGCTCCGGCCGCGTCGTGCCGACGATCAGGTAGTTCACGATGAATTCGTTCCACACGCCGACGAACGTGAGCAGAAACGCCGCGAACAGGCCGGGCGCGGCGATCGGCGCAGTGACGCGCGCCAGCGCGCCGAGGGGCGTGCAGCCGTCGATCTGCGCCGCCTCTTCCAGCTCGCGCGGGATGGCGGAGTAGAAGCCCTTCACGATCCAGATGCTGAACGGCAGAAACAGGCCGGTGTAGATGACGATCAGCGCCGCCCGCTCGAAGACGACGATGCCGTCGCCCAGCAGCGGCGCCAGCGCGCGGCGCGCGCTCACCACGAGCTGATACAGGGCGATCAGGTTCGTCAGCAGCGGCATGCCGGTCAGCAGCAGGATGCCGGTCTGCAGCGCGCGGCGGCCGCGGAATTCGAAGCGCGCGAACGCATAGCCGGCCAGCGAGGCCAGCAGCATGGTGAGCAGCGCCGCGCTCGTGGCGTAGAGCAGCGTGTTCGGCAGCGCCTCACCGATCAGCCGGTCGACGAAGCGGCGCCCGAGCAGTGCCTCCGGATCCGGGCGGCTGGCCAGCAGCCGCGCGTAGCCCTCGGGCTCGAAGCGGCAGGCGAACAGATCGAATTCGGCCGCCGGCGTATCGCACGGGAACAGCAGCGGCGGCGTGCGCACCACGTCGGCCTGCCGTTTGAACGAAATCACCAGCGTGGCGAACACCGGAAAAATCATCACCGCGCAGATCACCGCCATCAGCAGGGGCGCCGCAAACGTCGCCCGGCGCGTCATGCCGCCTCCCGCGCGCGCGATACGCGCAGCACCGCCGCCAGCAGCGCCAGGTTCACCGCGGCGATGAACACCGACAGCGCCGCGGCGCGGCCGAAGTCCAGCGCCGAGAATCCGATCGAATAGAGCAGCAGGCTGAGCAGTTCGGTGGATGTGCCCGGGCCGCCGCCGGTCAGCGCGAAGACCATGCCGACGCCGTTCATGCCGCCGAGGATCAGGTTGAACGCCGCCACCAGCGCCGACGGCAGGATCAGCGGCAGGGTGATGCTGCGAAAGATGCGCGCCGGGCCGGCCCCGTCGAGCGCGGCGCTTTCGAGCACTTCGCGCGGCACCGTCTGCAGCGCGGCCAGCGCCAGCAGCGTGACGAACGGCAGCGCCTTCCACGCTGCCGCCGCGATCAGGTAGAACAGCGCCGGCGCCGGCGGCCACGGCACGCCGGGGAACGCGCGCTCCGTCGGCACGTAGGTGAGCAGCGCCGACCCCTGCAGGCCGAACATCGGCCCCGCCAGCAGCGGCGAGAACAGGCCGGTCTCCGGGTCGACGAACAGTTTGAACACCAGGCCGACCACCACGTCGGACAGCACCCACGGCACGAACAGCAGCGTGGCGTACAGCGTGCTCAGCCGCATGCGGCGATTCAGCAGCAGCGCCACGCCCAGCCCGAGCAGCAGCGTGATGGCGACGTAGCCGATCAGGAAGAACGCCGTGTGCCACGCACTTTCGGCGAACGCGCGGCTGCCGAACACGAGCGCGTAGTTGCGCAGCCCGACGGGCGTGGCGCGCGTCCCGGCCACCTTCTGGAAGCTCAGCCAGATCGAGTAGACGGCCGGGTACAGCTGCACCACGCCGATCACCGCCAGCGCCGGCGCAAGCAATATTATGTGAACCCGGCTTCTAAGAAGCCGGGTACATTTTGACATAATCATTGCGCCGTCAGCGCGTTGTACTCGTCCTGCGCCCGCTGCAGCACCGCCCCGATGTCCGCGTTCTGCGCCTCGGCGCCCTTGATCAGGTCGAAGTACACCCCGGCGATGATCTTGCGCGCGCTGGCGACGTCGACGAGCGTGCCGTTCCACGGCCGGCAGTTCCCCTCGGTCGCCTTGGCCGTCTCGGTGTAGTACGGCACGCTGAATTCGGGGTCTTCGTAGCCGATCTTGAGCGACGGCGCGCCGCCGCCGACGGTCTTCACCCACGTCGAGTAGTTCGGCTGGGTCAGCACCCAGTCGATGTACGCCTTCGCGCCGTCGAGGTTCTTCGCCCCCTTCGGCACGATCAGCGTCGAGGCGTTGGCGTTGCAGCCGGGCGTCTTGCCCGCCGGCGCGAACATCGGCGCCACCTGCAGGTCGCCCGCCGCCACGGCGTCCTTCATCGGCCGGCCGGTCGGGTCGAAGTCCTTGCCGAATTCCTTGCCGGACGGCGATTTCAACGGCTGCATGTAGCGATACACGAACACGCCGGTCGGGAACGACGCCGCCTCGGACGTCTTGAACTTGTTCTCTTCCTTGAAGTCGCCCAGGAAGACGTCCTCGCTGGCGTAGCCTTTCTCGACGATCGTGCGCAGCATCTTGATCGCCTCGATGTTCTCCGGCGTGTTCAGCAGCATGCCGCCCTTGCCGTCGTCCCACTTGCCGCCGTAGGACGAGGTGATCATCCAGAACATGCGGCTGGTGGCGTCGCCGTCGAAAATGGTTCCGTTGCCGAAGAAGGTGACGGCGTACACGCCTTTCTGCTTGAGTGCCTCGGCCTGCGTCAGAAAATCTTCGGGCGTCTTCGGGAAGCCGCCGGGGAAGTGGTCCTTCCAGTAGTACACCGCGTGCGCGGTGACGGCACCAGGAATGCAGTAGATGCGGCCGTCGGGGCCGGTGCAGCCGGCCAGCGCGTTGGCGTCGAGGCCGGCGAACCACGGCTGCGCCTTCGCCCAGTCGGTCAGATCTTCGAGCGCTTCGTTCTTCAGGAACAGCGGCATGGCGTCCAGGCCCGACTGCATCACGTCCGGCACTTCACCGCCCGCCTGCACCGCCGCGATGAGCGCGGTGGTCATCTTGTTGAACGGCTGCGGCTGATTCACCAGCGCATACTTGCCGGCCATGTCGGCGTTGAATTTGGCGATGCTGTCGCGCATGTAGGCGTTGCCGACCGCCTCGTCGTTCTTCGGATCCTCGTTTTTGTCGTCGAATTGATACCAGGTGACGACCTCGGCAGGGCCAGCCGCAGCGGGAGCGGGGGCGGCCGTCTCGGTCGGCGCCACCTCGGCGGCGGGCGCGGACGTGGCGGCCGGCGCCGGAGCCGGGGCGGTGGCCATGCTGCGGCACCCGGCGAGCAGCACGGCGGCGGCGATCCAGAACGCGGGACGCAAATTGGCTGTTTTCATCGATTGCTTTCCTTTTTTCGTAGCTACTACGCGACTGCTCACAAATTCTCGTCGTCGACGATCTCCCGCCCGACGCCGCGTGAGTGTACTCGCGGCGAACGTAGTGCCAATACAGGCTGAGATTTTGGAAAGGGGGTGCGTGGTTTTGTTATGCAGTACCCGGCTTCTAAGAAGCCGGGTACGTTTTTACATAACCACGCTCACCAGCATCCCGTCCGCGATCGGAATCAGCAGCGAGAACAGCCGCGGGTCGCGCGCCACGCGATCGTTGTAGGCGCGAATGGTGCGCGCATACTCGCCGGCGTTCGGGTTCCATACCGCCCCTTCGGCCGAGGCGTTGTCGCCGATGATCAGCCCGCCTTTGCGCACCAGCCGCAGCGCCTGGTCTACGTAGTCGACGTAGCCGGCCTTGTCCGCATCGATGAACGCCATGTCGAACGGCTCTTCGGCCGCCAGCTGCGGCAGCACCACGCGGCCGTCGCCCTCCCGCACATCGATGCACCCCGCCAGCCCAGCCGCCGCGGCATTTTCGCGCGTCGCCGCCGCGTGCAGCGGGTTCAGCTCGACCGCCGTCAGCCGCCCGCCCTCCGGCAGGGCCCGCGCCATCCAGATCGTGCTGTAGCCGAACAGCGACCCGACCTCCAGCACGCGCCGCGCGCCGATCATCTTCATCATCAGCTGCAGAAACTTGCCCTGCTCCGGCGCGATGTGAATCAGCGGGATGCCGCGCTTCTCCGCCGCCGCCGGCAGCGCGCGCATGAATTCGTCTTCCTCGACGAAGTCGGCCAGGATGTATTCGTACAACGACTCGGTGATCGGGTTGCCTTTCATGCGGAGGAAGTGTAGACGCACCCCGCGGTGAAAGCACATGCATCGTCGCTGGACGAATACGTCGACGATGCAAGAGTCGCCCAACCCTGCATCGTCGACGTCCCGGGGATGCCGGGCAAGATGAACCTCGCCCTATGTGTCGCATCACCGGAGGTGAACGCCGCCGCGGCATGTTCCGCATCGGCGCCAATAATTGTCGTGATTCTCCGGCAAGCGGCATCGCTTGAACATCACCCGCGGCGGATGATTTTCGGGTGATTTTTCACCCGCCCGTCGCCTACGCCTCACCCCCTGACCCCCTCTCCCCCTCAATTTCGCTTCGGCTCTGATCGAGCAGCGCTCTTGCTGGCGACGCAAAAT